>JAAENI010000300.1 GCA_024224595.1 Hyphomicrobiales bacterium | reverse complement strand
TACCTTACCAGTGTTGCCTGTTCTAGGAGGAATTTTCGTTCTTGGTGGATTGTTATCCTTGCGAAAATCGATTCACTTCTTTGTATTGCACCTCCTTGCTCTCACCATGCTATATTTAATTGCTGGAGTAATGGGATATGGATGGTATGTCATGGAAATTGCCACCTTATTTTTTGCCATGGGTTTAATTGCCGGAATTGCTCTGTATATCAAATCACTTAGCCCAGAAACAAAAATCATCGGTGTAGAACCCGAAGATGCTGCCAGCATGGCCGCGGCAATAAAAGCGGGCAAACCAGTCACACTCAATGATGTCGGCATTTTTGCCGACGGTGTTGCTGTTCGTCGCGTTGGCGATGAAACATTCAGGATTTGTCAGGAGCTGGTGGATGACATCATTATTGTCGACAACGATGAGATCTGCGCAGCCATCCAGGACATTTTTGAAGACACACGGGCAATTGTTGAACCGGCGGGCGCTTTATCGGTTGCCGGTCTGAAGCGCTATGTTGCGACAAGCGGTGCAACCGGGCAAACGCTGGTAACAGTCAACTGCGGCGCAAATGTTAACTTTGACCGACTTCGGCATATTGCCGAACGAGCCGCACTCGGTGAACAACGTGAAGCACTATTTGCTGTCGAAATACCGGAACGTCAAGGCAGCTTCATGGCCTTCTGCAAGGCAATAGGCAAACGCAACATCACGGAATTCAACTATCGCTTACAGGATGCAGATGCCGCACAAATCTATGTTGGCGTGGAACTGC
>JAAENI010000299.1 GCA_024224595.1 Hyphomicrobiales bacterium | reverse complement strand
CTTTATTATCCAGGTTCATCACAACTCGCATGTTACAAATTGATAAAAATTACTATCATAATGTCATAATATTTTCAATATTGGAGCAATTTTGTAACTTGTTGATAACACCCTTGAAATCTAATTTGCATTAGATTCGAGTAGGAAATCTGATGAATTATGAAAAGTGCACGTTGATAGGAGCGCCTGTGGGAACTGGAACTTCCCAACCGGGCTGCCAACTTGGCCCAGATACTTTACGGGTTGCAGGCCTGGTCGAGATGTTGACTGATCTCGGAATTCAGGTCGATGATCACGGTAATGTAGAAATCAGCGAAATTGCAGAAATGCATCACGCTTTCAACGCCAGAAATCTAGAGACATCAGTAGCCTGGACAAAAGCCATCCAGGACACTTCATACCAAGCCATTGCAAGTGGGCATTTTTCCATCTTTCTGGGGGGTGATCACAGTATTTCATTTGGCACAATATCGGGGATAGCCAAGTACGCAAAAGAGCAGGGGCGCCCGCTGTTTGTTTTGTGGATTGATGCCCATACGGATTTTCACTCTTTGGGCACAAGTTCGAGCGGCAATATACACGGTATGCCACTGGCCTTTATCAACGGAGATGCCAGTTTTGAGGGATTTTTCCCAGAAATGGAGCAAGCTGTCAGAAGTGAGAATATTTGTCTCATGGGCATTCGTTCAGTCGACCCAGCAGAGCGTAACAAAATATCATCAGCAGGCATAACTGCCCATGACATGCGCAAGATCGACGAGATCGGGGTCATCAGGTTACTTGAAGAATTTCTGAAAAAAGTAAACGACGCCAATGGGTTATTACATATCTCTCTTGATGTTGATGCGCTGGATCCTGATATAGCGCCTGCGGTTGGCACAACGGTTCCGGGCGGGCTGACCTTTCGTGAGGCACACATCATGATGGAAATCATTCATGACAGCCATCTTGCCACCTCGCTCGATCTGGTTGAACTCAATCCACTGCTTGATCAGTCCGGCCGCACTTCTCGTTTGCTCATCGATCTGACTGCCAGCCTGCTTGGGCGCAGCGTCCTTGGCTGACACTTTTAACTGGAGAATTTCATGACTCAATCAACACCGTCGAAACTTGCAATGGTTCCATTTGTCAGCGTCGATAACATGATGGAAATAATTAACAATATTGGCCTTGAGGAACTACTTGTGGAGTTAGCCTCTTTTATTGAAAGTGATTTCAAACGCTGGGAGCAATTTGACAAGACGCCACGCGTTGCAGCCCATTCTGAAGAGGGGGTGATTGAATTGATGCCTACTTCTGATGGTGAGGTTTATGGGTTCAAATATGTAAATGGCCACCCTAAAAACCAACAGGAGGGATTTCAAACGGTTACTGCATTTGGTGTTTTGGCTGATGTATCGAATGGTTATCCGTTGTTGTTTTCAGAAATGACGATACTGACGGCATTGCGCACGGCGGCAACATCGGCATTAGTGGCGAAATATCTCGCATCCAAAAATGCAAATACGATGGCGTTGATTGGCAATGGTGCGCAGTGTGAGTTTCAGGCTATCGCATTTAAAGCTATTTGCGGGATCGATACGGTTAAACTCTATGACATCGATAGCGGAGCCACCGAAAAAGCAATTTCGAACCTGGCAAATCAAGGTATCAGGGCTATTGCCTGCAAATCCAGTGAAGAGGCGATAGCTGGTGCACAAATCATCACTACTTGTACAGCCGATAAGCAATATGCGACTATATTGAGCGACAATATGGTGGGTTCGGGTGTCCATATTAACGCCATTGGCGGGGATTGTCCGGGAAAGACAGAACTTCATCGGGATATTTTGATGCGCTCTGACATATTTGTGGAATTTCCGCCGCAAACCCGCATTGAAGGCGAAATTCAGCAGTTGGATAACAATCATCAGGTTACTGAAATATGGCAGGTAATGACAGGCGCTACTCAAGGCCGCCGGAATAATAATCAGATTACCCTGTTTGACAGCGTAGGTTTTGCAATCGAGGATTTTTCTGCATTGCGTTATATTCATGATCAGCTTGGGCGAACCGGGAACTATATTGAACTGGATATGATCGCTGATCCGGACGATACACGAGATTTATTTGGTATGGTGTTGCGGGCTCAGGGGTGAGGCATTGATTTTGATAGCAAAGCTGTTGCAGGTTGAAACAGTTTAATGTTTAGTGCGTTTGAGATATTTTAAATGTAAATATTTCATATATGAATAAATATTGGATCAGAAGCGATGTGGAAACCGCCGGAGAAAATTCGATTTGAATCGACATTGGGACATTTGCCTGATCGACAGGCGCTTGAAGCCTCAAAACTGTTTTCTTCACTTTCCTATCAGCGGCTGCAACTGCAAAATCGATCATGGCTGCCGGCAATGGTGCCTTGGCGGGCTACGAATGGCGGTGAGGTTACGCCTGAGGTTGTCGATTGGTATGGCCGGTTTGCCCGCGGGAAACCTGGTGCAATTGTCGTCGAGGCAACCGGTATTCGTGATGTCCCGTCCGGGCCATTGCTGCGAATTGGTCATGATCGATATACAGACGGCTTGCGAAGCCTCGTTGATCGTGTTCGGCAGGAAAGTGGTGGTGAAACGCGTTTGTTTATCCAGATAATTGATTTCCTTTCTATCAGACGCCGCATAAAAGCTGAAAAATACCTCGAACGGTTTTTGGTCATAACTGATCAACACCGCCAAATATTGAAGTTGGCAGGTGCGAGTGATGCGGAAATACGTCAGGTGCTGATGACGTTGGAATCAGAAGACCTCAAAAGAGTGTTGGATGAACGTGAGTACAAAGCATTGACCCATGGAGCACGTGAAATGGTCAATGACACTCATCTGCCCCATATTGCAGATTTGCCTCAGGTATTGCCGCAATTATTTGCTGATGCGGCACTTCGCGCCCAAGAGGCAGGATTTGATGGTGTAGAATTGCATTATGCTCATGCTTATACGATGGCATCCTTCTTATCGGCAACCAATGATCGCCATGATGGTTATGGTGGAAAACGCCACGACAGAATACGGTTGCCGCTGGAGGTATTTGCCAGAGTACGCAACACAGTATCAGAAGATTTTGTCGTTGGGGCGCGATTTTTGACTGATGAGATTATTGATGGCGGTAGCAGGGCTGATGATGCCAGTTATTTTGGCGTTGAATTTGCCCGGGCCGGGATGGACTTTTTGTCATTGTCGCGAGGAGGTAAATTCGATGATGCCAAACGGCCCAAGGTAGGTGCCTCTGCCTATCCTTATACCGGCCCCAGTGGTTATGAATGTATGCCACAATTTATATCTGATGCATCAGGTCCATTTGGCCGTAATTTTGCAGATACCGCACAGGTTCGAAATGCTGTGCGGGATGAGGGCTTTGAGACGCCGGTTGTTGTTGCGGGTGGAATTCACAATTTTGAAATGGCTGAAGCCGCCTTGAGCAGTGGTGAAGGTGATATAGCTGGTGTTGCACGCCAATATCTGGCTGATCCTGATTGGCTGTTAAAACTGAAATCAGGTCGGGGAAAATCAATTCGCTTGTGTGAATATACAAATTACTGCGAGGGCCTTGATCAAAATCATAAGCAGGTGACTTGTAAATTGTGGGACCGCACAGAACTTGATGAACCAGAAATACTGAAATCCCATGATGGAAAACGGCGTCTGGTGGCGCCGGACTGGTCTGCTGAATGAGCGATCAGGAAAGCCCGCAGAAAGACCGTTACGTTCATAACTTATTGCCTCCAAAAGACCAATGGCCGGTGATATTGCCAATTGTCGAAGTGGCGATGTCAGGTGAATTGAACTGTGTAGAAACCCTGTTGGATCAAAACCTGAGAGAAGGGCGCAGCGATAAAACAGCCCTTATCAATGATCAACAAAGCTGGACCTATCGTCAGTTAGCTGACCGCGTCAATCAGATTGCATCTCGAATGGTGCATGAGTTTGACGTCCAACCAGGCAACCGGGTGCTAATACGCGGGGGAAATTCTCCTCATGTGGCAGCAATCTGGCTGGCAATTCAGAAGGTAGGTGCCATTGGTGTTACCAGCATGTCGCTACTGCGATCCGCTGAACTTCAGGTGATTATGGAAGTATCGCTTCCTGTTCTGATATTTTGCGAACACGATTTGAAAGACGAACTGCATGATGCTGTGGCCAATGGTAACATTGAAACAGCAGTGATAATTTTTGATGAGCGCGATGATGATCTGTTTGGATGGGATGCAGGTGGCTTGTTATCTGTCGAAAACTGCAAGACCCATGCGGATGACATTTCAATCGTCGCTTTTACTTCAGGAACAACAGGAAAACCCAAAGCAACTGTTCATTTTCATCGGGATATTCTGGCCATATGCCACACTGTCTGTCGCCATATGCTCATGGCGGATCAGGATGATATTTTTATTGGTACCGCACCGCTGGCTTTTACCTTTGGACTTGGTGGCCTGTTGATTTTTCCGTTGTTTTGCGGCTCTGCAGCGATATTGAAGGGTCGGTACAATCCGGTTGAATTTGTTGATACGATTGAGCGTCATCAAGCGACCATTTGCTTCACGGTACCGACATATTATCAGCAGATATTGAAACTTGGTTCCAGTGACAGGTTTCAAAGTTTGCGTCTTGCAGTATCTTCCGGTGAAGCTTTGCCATTACCGGTGCGCACCAGCTGGTCGTTGAAAACCGGAATAGAATTGGTCGAGCTGTTGGGTTCAACGGAAATGCTGCACGCCTTTATTGGTGCCAGAGGTGATGATATCAGGCCGGGATATATCGGTCCTGCAATTGAAGGATACAAAGCTGCCATCCTTGATGCCAACGGGCAACTATTGCCTGCAGGCGAGATTGGTCGCCTGGCCGTTCAGGGGCCCACGGGGTGTCGATACCTTAACGATGACAGGCAGATGGATTATGTTCAAAACGGTTGGAATATCACAGGAGATGCCTGTTTGATTACCGAAGACGGTTATGTTGCTTACCACACCCGCTTTGATGATATGATTATCACTGCCGGTTACAATGTTTCAGGCTTGGAAGTAGAAAATGCCTTACTGGATCACCCCAAAGTCAATGAATGCGCTGTCATTGGTGTTGCCGATAAAGCAAGAGGGCAGATTGTTGCGGCTTATGTGGTGGTGGCGGATGATGCGACCGCCAGTCAACAACTGGATTTGGAGTTGAAAGACTATGTTAAAAAAAGAATTGCGCCTTACAAGTACCCACGGAAAATTGTATTTTTAGACGAATTGCCACGCAATGAATCCGGGAAAATTCAGCGCTTCAGATTGCTGGAATAATATCAAAATCGGATTCAACCGGAATTTTACACGACAATGATTTATGCAAAAGTGCTTTATTCTGAATCTACTAAACCGAGTTTTTGTAATATTGCCCAGGATACGCTTAGATCCT
>JAAENI010000298.1 GCA_024224595.1 Hyphomicrobiales bacterium | reverse complement strand
GTAATGATTACGCTTAACTTTGCTGCAATCATAGGCGGAGTGCTGCATGGGTTTGAGCGTGAACAGATGATTATCTTAATTATTCTGGTACAGATCACTAATGCTTTGGGCGCCTGGATATTTGGGTTACTTGCGGACAAAACGAGTGCCAAGCAAACTTTGTTCCTTTCAATAGGTCTGATGATCGCGACAATTTACGCGATGATGGAAAACACTTCTGACACGATGTTTTTTGTCATTGGAGGGTTAGCGGGATTTGCAATGGCCGGACTGCAATCAGTTTCGCGCACTATGGTCGCCAAGCTATGTCCTGACGATCGTGCGGCAGAATTTTTCGGACTTTTTGCAGTCGCCGGGCGTTCATCTTCATTCATCGGTCCAGCGATATTTGGCTGGGTTGCTGCCGACCTTAGTGCTGCTTATGTGCAGGCTGGAGTTAGCGCCCTTGAAGCTGAGCAAACCGGGCTGCGACTAGCCAGCGTGCTAATTATTGGGTTTTTGGCAGCAGGTGGAATAATATTAGGTTTCGTCAATGAAAAACGAGGCGAAGAGGCGGCAAATCCTGGCCAGGAATAGAGCCTTTCATGGTTTCATTTGACGGGTTTTCACATTTGTCGACAAAGCATAGTTTCTGCCTTGGTCTTTTTTGACCACAATGGAATCACGACAACGTCCGATGAGAGTGAAAACCCGACTCTGGTGGACCAATTTGTTCATCTGCGGAGTGGTGAACCTTGCCCGATACTGGAATTGAGGTCGATATTTCGATCATTTGAGGCGAATATCGGGAATATTTAACGAAAATGAACGAAAAATCGGACCAATATCCAGTTTTGTTAACAGTGATTGTGCAAGTCCGACAGACTGCTAGACCGTTTCTTGTTTACACGCAATCATTTGACTGTATCAAAAGGCTCGATGTATTCTTCACCAGACTCTAAGAAATACAAAAGGTAACCTAAATTTTGTTGGCAGCCATTTTGTCGATAAAGCGTTTGAACAGGTAATGGCTGTCGCGCGGGCCGGGCGAAGCTTCGGGGTGATGCTGAACAGAAAACACTGCCCTGTTTTTTAATGCCAATCCGCAATTTGAATTGTCGAATAGTGATGTATGCGTTTCGCAGACTCCATTTGGCAATGATTTGCCGTCGACTGCGAAACCGTGATTCATCGAAACAATTTCAACTTTACCTGTGGTGTGGTCCATTACCGGATGATTTGCGCCGTGATGGCCTTGGTGCATCTTAACGGTCTTGGCTCCCAATGCCAAAGCAAGAATTTGGTGGCCAAGACAGATCCCAAAAATTGGAATATTTGATTCGAGTAACTTTTGAATGATTGGAACTGCATATTCGCCTGTAGCTGCGGGATCTCCGGGGCCATTGGACAGAAATATTCCATCTGGTTTATGCGCAAGTATTTGTTCAGCGATGGTATTAGCGGGTACAATAATTATTTCGCAATCAAGATCAGCCAGCAGCCGTAAAATGTTACGCTTGATGCCAAAATCCACCGCGACAACCCGGTAAGTCGCATTCTTTGTGATATTGTATCCCTTATTCCAGACCCAGCTGGTTTCGTCCCATTGGCTTTGAATTTCTGTTGTGACTTTTGCGGCGAGGTCTGCACCTTCAAGGCCTTGCCATTGCCTGGCCTGTGCGATCAAATTTTCAATATTAAACTTTCCATCGCAATTACAGGCGATGACTGCATTTGCCAGGCCCTTTTCCCTGATCATGGAGGTCAGTGCTCTGGTATCGACATTACAGATTGCTATGATGCCACGAGATTTTAGCCAGTCGTCAAAACGGGTAGCTGAGCGATAGTTTGACGGTTTTGTTATTTCCGCCTTAAATACTGCACCAACAACCCTGGATTTGGTATCCGGATCCAATGTTTCCAGATCGTCTTCATTAGTCCCGATATTGCCGATATGTGGAAATGTGAATGTAACAATTTGCCCTGCATATGAGGGATCAGTCAGGATTTCCTGATACCCGGTTATGGCTGTGTTGAAGCAAATTTCAGCATTTGCAATTCCATTGGCCCCACATCCTTGACCTTCAATCACCGTTCCGTCTGCCAGGACGATCAGGCCTGTAGGTTTGGTCAGGCTCCAGGGTTGAGGTGTAGGCATTATATTACCAGTAATTGATTGAAGAATT
>JAAENI010000297.1 GCA_024224595.1 Hyphomicrobiales bacterium | reverse complement strand
TATCAATCTGAAGGAACGTGTCGAAAATCGCATGATGATTGCTGATGTGACCGCGACAGGTGACGACAATGTGCTGACGGCTAAAAGCAGTGAAATTGCTTATCGCAAGGAACAGCTCAAACGGATGCAGGAAGAAGTGATTGAACTGGAAGATGTAAAAACCGGTATTTCGATCACCGATCTGGGCCTCAATGATTTCCGCATGGACCTGCTTAATTACGTGAAAGAAAACGGTGATCTTGAAAGCCTACCCAATGGCCTTCATGCGGTGGTGCCGGAAGACACCGAACTTGGCTTGCCACCAGGCATTATCTTTGCCCTGAAAAACATCCATGACAGCGTCAACGTTAATCAGCAAAACCGCCTGCATCCTTACTATCTGGTCTATATCGGCAATGATGGCGAGGTCATTGTTGACCACACAGAAGTCAAACGCCTTCTTGATCTGGTGCGGGCAAGCTGCAAGGGAAAATCAGAACCGATTAAGGCAGTATGTCGCCTGTTTAATGACTTCACCGATGATGGCCGCAATATGAGCCGTCAATCAGAGCTTTTGAGCGCGGCCATACATTCTATGATTGAAGTGAAGGAAGAAAAGGATATCGATAGCCTGTTCTCTGGTGGACGTACCAGCGCACTGGTAAATACCATTGCTGGCCTTGATGATTTTGAATTGATTGCTTTTCTTGTGGTTCAGGAGAATGCCGCATGAGCACGTTTTTCGATTATCCAAAGGGGGCAAAGTTTGGCAGGGTTTTAACAAAGAAAAAGATTTATCAGCACGCCCGCGCCTCATCAAAACTGCAACAGCATTTCGTTGATCAGGTGAACAGGGTTGTCTGGAAGTACAAACTTGCGCCTGAAACGATCAATCTGGATGCTACCAAATCCGTAGCTGAGATTCAGGTTTTTGAAATCACCTTGCGGACTGCCGAATGCGATGAAGATATCCTGCGCGCCATCGACAAGGCCATTCCTTTTCCGATCATTTTTGAACTGAACCATGGCGGCAAACGCAAAGCTATCGCAGCCTATAAACGGCCAAGCGAAGCAGACAATACCAAGTGGGTGGTCAGCGAATATTTTGCCTCTGATTGGGAGGTTGAGGATAACCCCCGTCAACCCTTGCCAGCGGTGCTTAATCTTGGGGCGCTCTATGATAGGATTCTGAGTACTCTGATTCCGGCAGAAGCTGGAACGGATGAACCCATTGTGGCCCGTGTTGAACGCATGGAGATGATCAGAATAAAGCAGCGGGAAATCGAGCGGATCAAATCGCGCATGAACCGCGAGAAACAATTTAACAAACGCATCGCTATCAATGCGGAATTGCGTGCGGCGCAACAACAATTCGAACAAATAACTGGCCGGAAAAGTTAGGGCAATAAGGAACAAGAACATGGAAAAACTAAAGATGCACAGCCCTGATTTGACGGATGAGAATATTGCAAAAATTCGCGAGATTTTTCCTGATTGTGTGACCGAGGCAAAGGATGAGGATGGCAAGTTGCGGCTGGCGATAGATTTTGACCAGCTCAAGCAGGAATTATCAGACAGCATTGTCGATGGGCCGCAGG
>JAAENI010000296.1 GCA_024224595.1 Hyphomicrobiales bacterium | reverse complement strand
GTTCCTTGGTGAAGGTATTACGCCTGACAATATTGCCTACAGTCGTGCCGGCGAAAGTAGTGATCTGGTGATGACTATTCTGGATGATGACGGCCTTGAGACCGGTGACCGTATCCAGATCGATAACCAGTTCAAATGGTTTAACGTTCCGTTTTTGGGATTAATTCATGGCGACCGGATAGAGCGGATTGCTTTTGAAGACGGGTCATTTTTAACCGAAGCCGATGTCATGGCACGGGTGCTGGAGGATGCTAAAACCGATGGCGAAGACATTATCTACGGGTTTAACAATGAGGATATACTGGATGGCGGAGCCGGTAATGATGTTCTGACGGGCCGCGCCCAGAGCGACACTTATATCTATGGGCGTGACTATGGCCGCGATGTGATTGAAGACGGCCATAATGATTTCTTTGGATCAGGTTTTGATGTTGTGCAATTCAGGGATGATCTGAGATGGACTGATTTTGATTTTATTCGTGAAGGTTCGTCTGCCACCATTACCATGCAGGTTACTGGTACATTGGATGAGGTGATCCTGAAAGACCAGTTCAAGAATTTTGGTTTTGGTGGTTTTGGTTTTGCCAATCTGATTGAGGAATTCCGGTTTGGCGGTGATATCAACTGGAGTTATGCGGACCTTGGCCAGCATGTGATTGATCTTGCCAGCAGTGATGGTGATGACACGATTTACGGGTTTGATAT
>JAAENI010000295.1 GCA_024224595.1 Hyphomicrobiales bacterium | reverse complement strand
GTTTTGACGATATCTTTGGGTCGACAGTCTCTCAACTGCATGGAAATCAGGTTTTTCAAAGTGGCTTCAGCACGCTCAATATGCCCGTTTTCTATATCTTTCATATACCAATCTATTTGTCCCTTGACCTTTGTTATTACGTCATCGAAATTTATAGCTGTTTTCTTCCGGTCATTATCGACGTTGTCGCGCCAATCGAATATCATACTGACAATTGGATCTTCGGTTTTACCAGGCCTCACCAGTGCAGTGGTAACTTCGCTCGCGACGAGCTGTTGAACTTCGATGCCATTTTTAGATTGTGCAAGTTTATCCACCAAGATACCGGCCATGCCAACAAGTACCTTTTTGCGCTCGATTGATGCCTGCGCCAGATCGAACATCATATTTTTTAGATATTTCTGGTCGCCACCAGAATAGGCAAATGCCATGTCCGCCATGCGGGGGTCGTCCATCAGTTGATGGCGCAATCGGATTTCAGCATCCCGATCAAGATTTGCTTCTTGGAATGCTGTATCAACCGCCAGTTCGATGTCCGTTGCGTGAACGATATTCTCCAGCAGTGTGGAAACCTGTGATGCACCCATTTTGTTTGCCAGTATCAAGGTGGATGCCACATCCAGACCCTGATGCGGCGCTGTTGTTAGCACTCGGCCTGCGACAAACTTGAAAACTTCTTCCAGCTTGAATGCCAGTTCAGCTTTACGGAGTGCATTTAGCCGGATTTTATCCCGAAATCGCGGGTCCAGACCCGTCAGGAAATGACCAAGAGCAGCATGGCGCCTGGTTTCATCATCCAGTGCGGCAATAACATCTTTGCGTTCAACCGGCTTTTGCTGTTGGTCAACAAAGTCCAGAATTTCACGACTTGAGGAGAAGAAGAATGAAATCTCGTTACGTCCGGGCTCGACAAAGGCGTGGCCGCCATTTGCCTGCACAAACAGCGTTCGTTCTGAATCGACAATAACAGCCTGTCCAAGGGTGCCAGATATATATGCGTGCGTGATCATTATAGTTTACTAAATGCTGCTGATGGGCAGACTGGCGTCCTTTGCCAAATCTTCAATTTCTGCCCAGATTTCTTTGTGTTCCGGTTTGGTGAGGTTAACGCTCAGCCGTATTCCGGCAATCATAGCCTTTTTCACGCCTGTGTAAATATGCGCCTCAATGAAGGTGTCCTCCCCGGTTTTATCAGGATTAACCTGCAACAACAATTTAGCGATGTCACGATCAGCCAGCGAAGGCACTAATTGGGCCTCACATTTGTGCAGAGCCAGATCGCAACGGTCCTCCCAGATGCAGGCATCTTCAGCAGGACAGTCCTCCTTGGCTGTATTATGAGTCTCGCCAAAATCCTGATAGTGGTACAATGAATCCCGCACAAACAATGAGGCAAGTTTCTCAATTACCTCAACGTCGATATGGACAGTACAATGCCCATATCTTGGCAGTCCGTCACAATCAGTAACCGGTTTGTTGTCTGTGCCGGGTACCAGCACGCCAAAGACTATTTCGCAAAAATATGAAGGAAACAACCAGTTGTCAGCCTGACCCCGCGCTTGTGCCAAATTTGCAGGCCAGGAGTTTCGCATCTCGGCGGCAGCTTGCTTATAATAATTTTGGTATGTGGATTTGTCATCAAGCAACTCCCTGATGATATTTACGTTCATGTTGATCGCAACACCACCCGCAACGATCATCCGCTCCAGTATTTTCAGCTTGTTGGCTTGTCCGTTCGCATGAGTTCTTTTGCGCTTGTCATTTGCGTTGCTTCTAAGTTTTCTTTGGCCGGTTTGGGCAGCACGAATATTCGGCCGGTCCACCTGATGGATACCGCGTGTACATTGATATTCATCATATGAAAGCTTACCACTGCACCCGCTGACCGGACATGGAACAGGCTAACTTGAATGACGACGCATTAATTTGAATCTGACCTTACATTAATTCAATTAATTTCCATGATTGTAATGTTCATCACCAAATATCACCGACGACAAAATCAAAAATCTGACGCAATTATGCAACCGCTCTCGACAATGCGCATTGAGACCAAAGATCACTCAATGCATTGACCAAATGGTTCATGTCATCGTCGCTATGCATGGGAGTTGGTGTGAACCGCAATCGTTCCGTTCCCTTTGGAACAGTGGGATAATTAATCGGTTGCACATAAATTCCATATTGATCCATTAGCAAATCGGACAGATATTTGCATTTTGCCGCATCGCCGACCATCACGGGAACGATATGGCTGGGATTACTCATATGGGGAATACCTTTGGCATCGAGCAATGAGCGTAATTGAGCTACCCGCTGCTTTTGACGAACCCGCTCAATTTCACTGGTTTTGAGATGTTTGATACTGGCAGTTGCACCCGCGGCAAGTGCAGGAGGAATAGCAGTTGTAAAAATAAAACCAGAAGCAAAGCTTCGCACAAAATCACACAGATTTTCTGATGCAGCGATATATCCGCCCATCACACCAACTGCTTTACCCAATGTGCCTTCGATAACCGTTAAGCGGTCCATGATGCCTTCACGTTCAGCGATTCCAGCCCCTCTTGGTCCATAAAGCCCAACGGCATGAACTTCGTCCAGATAAGTCATCGCGCCGTGTTTATCGGCAACATCACAAATTTCTGCAATCGGAGCGATATCACCATCCATTGAATAAACTGATTCAAATGCCACCAGTTTAGGCACCTCTGGTCCATATTGCGACAGCAAACGATCAAGATCATTGGGATCGTTGTGTTTCCATATCTGTTTTTCAGCGCGCGAATGACGAATGCCTTCAATCATTGATGCGTGATTGAGGGCATCTGAAAATATTACACAACCATCTATGGCGGAACCCAAAGTCCCCAATGCGGCCCAATTGGAAACATAACCTGATGTAAATATCAGTGCTGAAGACTTGTTGTGCCAGTCGGCAAGCTCCTTTTCCAGCAAAACATGCTCGTGATTAGTACCTGAAATGTTTCGCGTACCGCCAGCTCCAGCACCGCATCGATCGATTGCTTCATGCATGGCATCGCGTATTTTGGAATTTTGGCCCATTCCAAGATAATCGTTGGAACACCAGACGGTTACATCTTGGACACTATCATCAATAAAACGCTTTGCCTTGGGAAAATCACCTGCTTTGCGCTCAAGTTCAGCGAATACGCGATAATTTCCACCCTCATGCAATGTTGCCAATTTGGCTTTAAATATGTTCTCAAAATCCATAAGGCATTCCTGTTACAACTCTGTTCACACCTACAATGCGCACTCTACATTTGCCAACATCAGTGGACTATTTAACACCAATATATACACTAATGGAAATGCCGATACCGTTTTTTTCACAATTTTCACCTAATTTGAAGCTTTAAATTGTCCCATCCCCGGCCAGATTTACAATTATCCTCACCCTTTACCGTCATGCTAATTGTCAAAGTGTCTGTTCAAGAATACACAACAGGGTTTGCGAAAATGATGCTAGATTATTGACCCGACATCTACATTCGTATATTCTAATATGAGAATAAGTAAAAAGACAATAAGTAAAAAGACAATAGCGTTGCGAAACAAAATCAGGCAATCTACGACCAAAATACAGTTCGGACCGAATATTTCTAATTGCCTTTGTTCCATACATTTTGTTGAAACTGGCGAAATGTTCGGTATTATTCAATTAGTCTAGTCGCTATTTTTTTATCTGGAGAACTTGAGCATGCCTACACAAATACTGGATACTTCCGGCCTGAATTGCCCGCTACCCATCCTGAAAACAAAAAAAGCGCTGAAAAGCATGGCAGCCGGTGAAACCTTGCAGCTTCTGGCGACGGATCCAGGCTCCGTTGCCGATATCGCCGCATTTTGTAAACAAACAGGCAATGATTTGATTGAGTCCGCAGAAGAAGACGGTACATACCGCTTTCTCATCAAAAACAATCCATAATACAGGTATTTGTTTCCAGTCCCCGGTTTTATCGCCGGATTTTAACACCTCTTCGAGATATTCGGGCAAATGGGGGCCGGTTCCACTTGCCCTCATGCAACGGTTATTTTGTCCAAAATCGAAGAGAACCATCGCGCCAGGACGCTCGCACCAAATGACACAGAGCTTCATGACCTCAATTCATCAATTGAATGGCGAAGATTTCGTCAGTTGATACCTTGTCTTTCATTGGACACTGTTTAAACAGGCAATATATGCGATAGCGGGAAGTTTTGATCGGCAATCTGTCTTTCAATTTGCTCTTCGAAAGCCATGAGTCTACTAATTTGATGAATAATATCTGATCTGAGGACCAGAAATGACCGATCAAATTGATGTTTACTATTCCTTCCGCAGTCCCTGACCATATCTGGCATCTCCAGATATGGTCAGCCTCAAAATGATTATAAGATTGATGTTAATCTACGTGTCGTCCTTCCGATTGCCATAAGGGCAAGTAAGTATTTTCGAACTGAAAATGAATAATGAGCACGATACATTCAACTTGATTGGCCAAGGCGAGCCGAATTCTTAAGTTTGCCACACGCGTGGCCGGATACGGACCCAATTGTACAGGACCTGACAACATTGAAAGTTGCCAGCAAACAGCCCGATATCTTTGGACTGAGTAAACTGGGTGTCGAGGCCCAACGCCCGAGAAAAGGTGCTGAGTTCACTTTCCACGTCTCGCGATCGATCTTTGCAGGAACTAAAACTGAAATACTTCCAAGAACTTGAACGTGTTGATCGAGCCAGCTGGCCTGCATCTGGTTGATATGGGGGATGAAATTCAAGCAGGCGACCATCTTGAAGAAGTACAACGCAATCAAATTGAATTAGCTAATTGCGGACATTGAGGGGTGCCGACATTTGTGTTTCAGGGCGAACCGTTTTTCGTTTTTCGGACAAGACCGTGTTGAATTGCTTCGATGGAGACTCGACAAGCTGGGCATCGCCATAAAGCAAGAGCAACAGAACGGGAATCTTCCCTACAGTCACTGGTCTGCACACTGCTCTCTCTACAGCGGGAAAACGCGGTCTTGTCTTATAAAGAGGCTCGAGCCTCGAAGAATCCAGCCCAGGTCATACACTCGGTGCGTGAAAGCACTCAGGCCTTTGATAGGTAATTTTTCCTGCCCGATTTGGAAACTCCCGACGGGGAAGTAGTTCAGGTTTCAACCCAAATCGTTCGGTTTTTCAGAGGGCCGATATCCCAGTCCGCCAATGCAAACCAATGATCTCATTATGCGAGCGATTGCCAGATTGATTCGTGGTCACAGAACCGAAGGTCTTTTCAGGAGTGCACCTTCAGCGAATTCTTGGGAGTACACGTCCTAATCAGCTTCTAAATTACTAATCGGTGCCAGTGTGACCGGTTTTTTATCATACTCGCGATCAATGTTCTTTAGCTGCGCCAAAGTAGAATCCACATCACGGGATTGTTCAAAAACAATCTTGCCCGCTTTGCCAAATACTTCTTCAAGCGTGCGCAAATCAAGTGTCGAAGCTATATAAAGGGCCAATGAATGCATATGCGCCTTCGAATAGCAGAAATGACACAATTGTGCCCGCTGTCTCACCGGTAATTTGACGGCAACTGCCATCGTATCTTTGGGTGATTTCGAATTGAAATGGGTTAGGTCTTTTTCATCTACCGGGCAAAGAGCTTCATTCAACACAACTGGTTTGACTGCCAACATACTAATATCCTTTCTTGATACCAGGTAGAATGCCTTACAGGTGGTAAACAACTCATTAATAGTACGGTAATAAAATCAATCCCGTAAAAACTACACTGTTCATATTTGATTAACCATCAAATTGATCAATATCACGGATGTTTTCGCAACTCAGGGTGGTGCCCTTTGCAAGAGAGTATTCGCCGACGGTAGGCAATTTACGCAAAATCAAACCCTGTTGTGTATTCTTGAACAGACTCTGAGAAATTAATTCTCAAATTCACCCCCAATTTCGCACCTTTGTTTGATTATTCGATTTTCATCATTTTTTGCTTGCGTCCCCTTCGCCACTGCGCCAAATACGCTGCCATGATACAAATTTCAGAACTCACATTACGCATGGCCGGTCGCCTTTTGATTGAAGGCGCGTCTGTCACTATTCCAAGTGGCTCCAAAACTGGCTTTGTCGGTAGAAATGGCACTGGCAAAACCACATTGTTCCGGGCAATAACCGGCGATATGGACCTGGAAGCCGGTAATGTCAAAATTCCCAAAGACATGCGCATCGGTCAAGTCGCACAGGAGGCGCCAGGTACTGACGAAAGCCTGATCAACATCGTATTGTCGGCGGACAAAGAACGTACTTCGTTACTTCAACAAGCCGATAATGAAAACGACGGCGACAGGCTTGCTGAAATCTATACCCGTCTTGATGATATCGATGCCCATAGCGCCCAATCGCGAGCGGCGCGTATTCTCGCAGGCCTTGGATTTGACAATGAAGCCCAGGAACGTCCCGCCCGTGAGTTTTCCGGCGGTTGGCGAATGCGTGTTGCTCTGGCAGCTGTGCTGTTTTCACGACCTGACATATTGATGCTCGATGAGCCGACAAACTATCTCGATCTGGAAGGGACCTTGTGGCTCGAGAATTACGTCAACCGCTATCCTGGCACCGTCATTATCATTTCCCACGACCGCGACCTTCTCAATCGTGCAGTTAATTCAATCGTTCATCTGGAACATAAGAAACTCTCCTTTTATCGCGGCACATATGATAATTTTGAACGCCAACGCGCTCAGGCTCTGGAACTGGCAGGCAAGGCCCGGGTAAAGCAGGAAGCCAAACGCAAGCATATGATGGAATTTGTGGATCGCTTCCGTTACAAGGCATCCAAAGCAAAACAGGCCCAATCACGCATTAAGGCGCTGGAGAAAATGGCGCCTCTCAGTGCCATGCTAAACGAAAATGTTTCACCTATCCGTTTCCCTGACCCACAAAAGCAGGCCTCTTCGCCAATTATTCGCCTTGAGAACACCAATGCCGGTTATGGCAGGGATGCGATAATTCTCAACGGCATGGATTTACGCATTGATGCTGACGACCGCATAGCTCTTTTAGGATCCAACGGCAATGGCAAATCCACGTTTGCAAAACTGTTAGCTGACCGTCTGGAATATGTGAGTGGTGAAGTGACAAGGGCAGACAAGCTGAAAATTGCCATGTTTGCCCAGCATCAGCTTGATGATCTGCACGAGAATGAAACACCGGTCGAACATGTCCGCGCTCTGATGAAAGGTGCACCGGAAGCCAAAGTTCGTGCCAGAGTGGCAGCAATGGGTTTGGGTGCCCAGCGCATGGAAACAAGAGCCCGTGATTTGTCCGGCGGCGAAAAGGCCAGACTTTTATTGGGACTGATCGCCTTTGATGGCCCTCATCTGTTAATTTTGGATGAACCAACCAATCATCTCGACATCGACAGCCGCCAAATGCTGGTTGAGGCCCTGAATTCCTATAACGGCGCTGTCATTCTGATTTCCCACGACCGCCATCTGGTTGAGGCGAGCGTTGAACGACTGTGGATTGTAAAAGACAGTACAGTCCTGCCCTATGACGGTGACATGGATTCCTACCGCAAAGAGGTTCTAAAAGGCAGCAGGAAACCAAAGCCGACAGAACCGGGTGGCGAAATTAATCTCGAATCTGAAAGCCAGCCTTCCCAACCACCCAAACCCGTAATGAACAAACAGCAACGCCGTAGAGAAAAAGCAGAGAGGCGCAAAGCGCTTGAACCGCTGAAACAGAAAATCAGACAGGCTGAAAAAGAAATTTCCCAATTGAATGCCAAATTAGAGGACATTGAAAAACAATTGGCAGTTCCCGGTCTTTTTCAGGAAAATGCTGCACGCGGTGAAGAACTGGGGCAAACCAGATCAGCGATCGAAAAGAAAGTTGAAACACTGGAAGAAAACTGGATGGCATTGAGTACGCAATATGAAGAGGCTAGGGCCTGTTAACATTCAAGGTCATGGCGCTGGCGAAGCCGATTTGTTTACTGGCAAACATTTCGTAACGCTGTAGTGCTGGCACTTTAAGGCGCGAAATGCGATGTCCAGTCAGCAAATCGGCTTCGCCCTGAAAGGATTTGGCCAGATTGCTCCAGTATCGCACTGTTGTTCGTTGAATATACACGCCCTTTGCAAGAGAACATTCGCCAATAGTGGGTTATTTATGCAAAACCCTTCGGGCGGGACATATTTTGGTGCTTGTTGAGACAAATCAAGTTTGAAGGCAACCAGTGTCGGGCGAATTGCGCAACAACGCAGATGGACTGATTTAACTCCATCAAATGGTTCAAACTAAACCTGATAGACTCTAGCAGGCTGTCGGACTTGAGCAGTTATTGAGAACAGAACTGGAATTGAGGTCGATATTTCGATCATTTGAGGCGAATATCGGGAATATTTAACGAAAATGAGCGAAAAATCGGACCAATATCCAGTTTTGTTAACAGT
>JAAENI010000294.1 GCA_024224595.1 Hyphomicrobiales bacterium | reverse complement strand
TCCATCTTGTCATTGCGGAGAGACAGTGCTCGTTTGCGTTTTGGCGATAAACCAGCATTGCCTGACGCAAATATCTATGGAGTTACTATCTTTGAACTCGAATAAATCAACTATCAACAATGAATAATGAGACTCGCAATTTTGTCGGTTATGGCGCTAACCCACCCTATCCACAATGGCCAGGCAATGCCAAACTGGCCTTGCAGTTTGTACTCAATTTAGAAGAAGGTGCCGAACGTAACCTATTAAATGGGGATAATTGCTCAGAAACGTATCTTCAGGAAATTCCCGGTCGTCAACCACGCACTGATAAACGTGATAAAAGTGTCGAAAGCTTTTATGAATATGGTTCTCGCGCTGGTTTTTGGCGCATACTCCGCATCTTTGCACAATATCAATTACCACTCACCGCATTTGCCGCTGGCCAGAGTCTGGAATTAAACCCGGACGCAGGTTACGCTTTGGCAGAAGCTGGACATGAAATTGCCGGACATGGGTATCGCTGGATCAATTATCATGATGTCTCTATCAGCGAAGAACAAGAGCATATTCAGCGTACCATCAACATAATCCAGAAAATCAGTGGTAAATCACCCGTTGGTTGGTATACAGGACGGTGCAGTGAAAACACGCGTGAGCTACTCCTCCAACAAGGTGGCTTTCTATATGATTCAGATGCCTACAATGATGACCTGCCCTACTGGTATTCACACAGACCTTCACATCTCATCATCCCCTACACACTGGTGAATAATGATTTTCGTTATTTATCCGGCTCTGGAATGGCGACAAGTGAATTATTTTACCAAAGTCTGTGTGC
>JAAENI010000293.1 GCA_024224595.1 Hyphomicrobiales bacterium | reverse complement strand
TTAATTATTGCGGCTCAAGAGTTGATACGGCCGTTAATCATCGCCGCGTTTTTTGCTTATATCCTGAATCCAGCCGTAACATTGGTGGATGCCCGCACCAAATTGAACCGTCAATGGGCCGTTATACTCGTTTTTCTTGCTGCCATAACCGTTGTCGTTATTACGGCGATTATATTAGTTCCTATAGTTCCGAATCAGCTTGTAGAGCTGGCATCTCAACTAGAATCAATTACTGCCCGGTTAGAACAAAATTTGGCAACCCCTTTGACAATATTTGGTTTCCAAATTCCGCTGGACAATTTGCTTGGTGAACACCCGCTCACAATTGATTTTATTCGCCCCGATTTAATCCTGGATTTTTTACGAGCAACAACGACCAATTTGGTTTGGATGCTTGTTGGAACCGTTACAACCTATTATCTTCTGCAAGATTGGCCGCGCTTGCGTGACTGGTTGCTGTTGCAGGCGCCCGATGAATATGAACCTGATGCTGGACATCTTTATTATGAAGTCAGAGACGTATGGCAGCGCTATCTCAGTGGGCAAGTGCGGCTGATGACGCTTATTGGCTTCATTACCGGACTGGTTGCAGCTGTAATCGGCTTGCCGGCCGCCTGGGCATTTGGATTTCTGGCTGCTTTATTTGATATTGTACCTTCTGTGGGGCCAACGGTTGTGACCGTGATTGCAACGGCCGTTGCCTTTTTTACCGGCTCAACATACTTAGATATGTCCGCACCCTGGTTTGCACTTGTTGTGCTGATCACATTTAGTTCAATTCACGTTGTTGAAAATATTTGGCTTAGACCCAAAATCATGGGGGATAAACTCCATTTACATCCAGCTTTAATTCTTGTTGGCGTGTTGGGTGCTTTGGAATTGGCCGGGGCATTAACAGCTCTTGTCATTGTGCCGGCAATGGGATCAGTTTCCGTAATTGGCCGCTATCTCTATTGCAAAATCCTCAATATTGAACCACGTTGGAAAGTGCTTCCCCCTCAAAGAACAAAACAAGAGA
>JAAENI010000292.1 GCA_024224595.1 Hyphomicrobiales bacterium | reverse complement strand
TTCCAATTGTATGAAAAGCAGTGCTCATACTGATAGCCATGGCGTTTGACGACCAATATCTCTGACTCGATATTCCAACGATGTCGCGCCGCCAGGTTGCAACGCTGGTGGATATTATTGGAGTGCAAGGCTTGTCCGGATATCCATGCATGCCGAGAAGTTTTAGTGACAACCTCGCCGGTATCTGGCGCCACCTCTTGCCAACTTTCTTCACACACAACTACATGAACAATTTGTTTTTTAAACCGATCATAGTAATACTCAATATCGTTGACCCAGCGAAATCGTTGCCTGCGGTTGGCCCACTTTTGCTGGTAACGATTTTCAGGCAAAAGCTTTATCAGACCATCATATTCTTCCCACACACTGCTCAGACTGCCATCTTGTAAAACGATCATAAAATCCCAGTGGTTGTTGCGGCAGATATCGAGCACCGGCCCGTTGGGATATAGCCCGTCTAACAACATCAAAATAGGCAGGCGTTTAAATTCAGATTTCAAACGTGCCGCCAGTCTTTTAAACGCTTTTAGTTCGCAGTCCTGTTTGTCCGTATCCGTATCACCGTCGCGATAACTTAAAAATTCACTGATCAGCGGAATCGTCATGCCATTGGAAAACGCCAG
>JAAENI010000291.1 GCA_024224595.1 Hyphomicrobiales bacterium | reverse complement strand
CGCTTCAGGGACAAGACATACTTAAAGTGTTTTCCATCTGGGACATTACAGACAGATACCAGGTATCAATTGATGGTGCAGTCAGAGAGCCTGGCTCGTTTGATTTTCGCGAAGGGATGACCCTGCGTGATCTGGTGTTAAGGGCCGGCGGTCTTTCTGAAGACGCTGATGTTTTGCATGCAGAAGTTTCCCGTTTAAGTAAAGACGCACTTGGCAGTCGTGATCTTTCCAGTGAGCCAGCCAAAACTGTTGAGCTGATTAATGTTGAGCTTGGCAAAGCGTGGTTGAGCGATGGATCCGATTTTGACATTCAACCAAGAGACCAGGTTGCAATACGCAGAATGCCGTGGTGGCAGTTCCAACGCTCGATAACAATCAATGGTGAAGTTGGCTATCCCGGAACATACGCTCTGGACAGACCAGATGAGCGACTGAGTGATTTAATTGCCAGAGCCGGAGGCTTGAAGCCAAACGCTTTTGAAAAAGGTGCCAGAGTTGTCAGAAAAAAAGACAGCATTGGCAATGTGGCGTTGAGCCTTGAAAAAGCGCTCGATAAACCAGGCCAAGAACATGACATTATTCTTGCGGCTGGCGATGAAATTATTATTCCAGCAACACCACACACGGTTAAGGTTGCCGGTGCAGTCAGTTTCCCAACAAGTATTGTATGGGAAAAAGGAAAAAGTCTTGGAGATTATGTTTCAAGAGCTGGTGGGTATATTGATGGCGCAGACAAATGGAAAACTCATGTTGTCTATCCCAATGGAATGTCCAGGCAGATCAGACATCGATGGTTTGATCCAGACGTAATGCCAGGGTCGGTAATTGTTGTGCCAACACAGAAGCCCGATAGCGGCGACAGCAAGTTGTCGACACTTAAAGAGGTTGCCAGCATCTTTGCAAGTATTGCAACGGTGTGGCTTGTGATTGACAGGACTCAGTAATGGTATCATGAATAACCAAGGCCTCTCACTTAGAAATAATTTCAGTTGGACCTTCTTTGGGAATGTTATCTATGCGGTTAGCCTCTGGGGTGTACTCACTTTACTGGCTCG
>JAAENI010000290.1 GCA_024224595.1 Hyphomicrobiales bacterium | reverse complement strand
GCCATGTGGTTTGCATTGATCAATGCTATTAAGGAGCAGCAAGAGATTATTGATTCGCAGCAAGCAGATATCAATGCAATGAAGGTTCAGAACGAAGCACTGCAAACCAAGGCTGATGATGTTGATGCATTGAAAGCTGAAATTGAAAACATCAAAACCATGCTTGGAATGAATAACGAAATAGTTAAAAATAAATAATATGAAAAAAACAACAATCCTAACAACAGTACTCGTAATCCTAAGTCTCGGCCTCAGTGCCCAGGTAGGTATCAATGCCGATGGCAGCAGCCCTGATGGCAGCGCTATGCTTGATGTAAAATCAAGCGATAAGGGAATGTTGGTGCCACGTATGACCACCGCCCAGCGTACCGCCATTGCCAGCCCTGCTACCGGTTTATTTGTTTTTGACAGCACCACAGGCAGTTTTTGGTTTTACGGCGGTTCAGCCTGGAATGAGTTGATCTCTGATGCAAAACCTGCTGACCTCATCGCCGATGCCGACAACGACACCAAAATACAGGTAGAAGAAAGTGCAGATGAGGATATTATCCGTTTTGATATAGGAGGAACGGAAAGCTTTGTACTGAGCCAGAATGCCGCAGGCTACTCAATGTTTGAGAATAATGCATTCAAAAATGCCACTCTATTTGGAGCTGGTGCCGGAGTTAACCAAAGCACCGCTACTACCAATACTTTCTTCGGTAGT
>JAAENI010000289.1 GCA_024224595.1 Hyphomicrobiales bacterium | reverse complement strand
CCACGCCGAAGTTGCCATCCCGACAATCACCAGCCCTATGCCGATGGCAAACGCGATTGATTTAGCCTGGGTGGTGATGGCCTGCGCACCCATGGCAAACACCACATGCCATCCGGCTCCAAGACCACCGGCCACAACAATGGCGATGGCAAAGGGCAGAATAAAATTCGCCGGCCCCTCACTGTTGGTGATATCAACATAACTGCCAAGGCCCAACGCAATAGCCACAAGGCATGCAGCGCCAAACCCGACAACACGTGCCAGTCCGAGAAAATCTCCGGCGGTCATAAAGCTGTTACTATTTTTAGGATGCGGCGACCGGGAATTACCACGGCGGCGCTTGCGCTGATTGTTGCGGGTTGGCTTAGGTGGTGTTGTATTTCTTGCAGGCATAGTAGTATCTCCATTGGAAATACTCTTGCTCTTGGCATGTGAGCAGCTAAGCTGTCGTCAGACAAAACCCGGACTCTGTCTGACAAGGAACCCTGACAATGGCAGGTATCGAAATTCCCGGACTTGGCCGGAAACTGAGATTACTGGTTGAGCATGGCCACTTCGATAGTTGGAACGATCTGGCCAGAACATTTGGAAGAGCACGATCCACTGTTTATGGCTGGGGGCATGGAACAGATGAGCGTGCGGCTGGAACTATTCCCGGAAATCGCTTCGAGGTGCTGATTGATGTGGTTCTGTCCTGTCTGCCACCAGAAACAACGCGTGAAGAAGCCAAGATGCTTGTCTTGGCTCCGGTGATCGAATTCGAAACCGAATTCAAATCACAGGCAATGGTATCGATGAACCGGATTATCGGTGATGAGGCAAAAACCAGTTCCGGCAAATTGTATCCAAAACCAAAGGCAAACGCCGGTCTGATTGAATCCGATCAAAATCCGGAACCGGAACTGGAACCGGGATTATCGATCCAACTCGGCAAGTGGTTTCGTCTTGAATTCAATACGACTGCAAAAACTGGATATGTTTCGGCTCTGCAAAATATCGGACAAAATTGGGGCGCGGTGGCAGCACATTTCGAACGGAAAACCGGTAGGGTACTTTTACCGGGGTTTAAAACAAATAGAACGCTCGCGCATATCCGCGAACGCCGTGAACCGGGTCTTCACCGTTTCATTGTCATGCAAACACCCGAACCACCACCAACGGAGTTTACGCGATATCTTGTCGATGGAATTGCACTTGACGGTGTCATTATCCGGCGCATGGCACAGTTTTATTCAGATCAGCACCAGAACAGGCGGCAGATGTTTTTGTTGAAATTACAGATCAGGGCGTAGAAAACTCATCCGCGTAATCCGCTTGCTGCCATGATTTTCTCATTCACCGGCAATAGTTCACGCCACTCTATAGCGGCGTTTGTGTTCAAATTGGCTTTGCCAAGGTCTTTGGCATACTGGATTTCAAATATATCTTTGAACAAGGCACTGCCTTCACCAAGATCAGTCAGGAATGTTTTGGCTTCGGCCCAAAGTGCGATTTGCACAGCGTCATTGATTGCAAAAGCCAGTACGAATTTCATATAACGCTCAAAATCTTTCCCTTGAGGTTTTCGCGGCGTATTGACAAAAGATTCCCTGTCACCGGCCTTTAATTCAGCGCCCGGATAGAGCCAGTATTGAAACAGTTGTGCAAACAGGGTGAAAAACCGTGTCGCAACCCGTGGGTAGGTTTTTGTGCCATCAGATGAAACCACATCGGCTTTTTCCATCAAGGCCATCACCACAAATATGGCTGCGGCCTCAATGCGAAAACGCCCCCACTCACTTTCGGCAAACACGCCAAACATCATTTCAGTTGCTTCATTATCTGCCTGTAATTCCAGGCACGGTCGAAACAGCTTTCGTTCCATCGATGACAGTACATTGGCGATATCGGCAATTTCGTCTCTTTGCCAAAATCCGTCAACAGATTCGTCACTTTCTGTTTCCACCAGTTGTGCAGAACCTAGCAAATCAAGGTGACCTAATCGAATATGCATTAACTCATGAAGGACAAGCCAGGTCAGAGACAAATGCGCCAATCGCTCTAGTGTCAGTTTAGAACCATCAACATCATTGACCAGATTACCGGTATCATCAATCAATACGGTGGATTGCAACGCCTGTTTCCAAAGCCGGTCAATGCCAATCAGAACAGCGCTATCAACTT
>JAAENI010000288.1 GCA_024224595.1 Hyphomicrobiales bacterium | reverse complement strand
TTCTCTCAAAGTCGCAACAAGAAAAACCGGACACCAAAAGCCCGGCTTGACCACAGCCCCCGCTTTGCCACGTCTGCTGTGTGGCCACTTCACGAAGCGGGGTCTATGGACAACCCTCCGAGACATCGATGAACAAATCTTATCAGCTATAAACACCCAAAGGGTGGGTCAATTTTAAATGCCAGTACCGGGTCAGTTTTAAATGCTCATTGACAGCATGATCAACAAAACCGGTCAGCACAGCGTTTCACGCCTTGTTCGGCTGAGCGAAATATGTTCCCGTGTAACTGCGGATACGGTATTGAGAATTATTGAGGACAAAAATAGATCCTTTTGAATCCAAACGAAGAATCACCATCATGAATCAATTTAATGCCCTATCCAATAGCGTCCAGTACTGTGGGCACTGCCACTTGTTAAACGTTTGAACCAATGAGTAGTTAACCATTTGTTAGTAATTTTGTTAGTAATTTGTTAACCTGAGTCGTTAGATTTCATCATACAGCTCATTCAAAATTGTACTGCGTTTCAACCTCATTCTAATGCGAGTGACAACAGATGCTTCTAGACGCGTTCAAAGTACAACTTACAAATCACGATCAAATCAAAATGGCCGTTTCTGTTTTTATTGAACATGGGTTTTCTAAACAGGATATTCATTCAAAAATCGTTTCGATCTTCAGCGTGGATTTGAGCCAGTTGGAAGAAGTTCTTTATTCATCAGATAATGTGGACATGGATTATCGGATAGATTCAGAAAATTTAGGTGTCAATCTGAATACGTCGGCTAATTCCAAAACTGAGCAGTTCAAATTGATGGTTGCGACAAAATACTGGATTGAATTGTCGGAAAGCAATATCCAGTGAAATAGGTTGTTCAAGCAATTCAGATTGTAACTATCATATTCAGCCAAATTATTTAGTGTCTGATTTGATTTCGCCAGTTGAATTCACACCGGTAAATAATTTCATCATCATATTTTGTTAACCACCTGTTGATAATGCTATCGGTATCTGGAAGGTTGTATTAACCAAAGCATGAAGCTGGTTCCAGGTTCCATTAAGTTCGGAATGTATCCCCAAATCTCAGTTTTTGATTGCTGACAAATGAATATGTTGTTGCGGTTTCAATTTATCCTTGAATCCACTTCGCTCATTGTATTGCAGCGTTTTGCTCAAATTCTGAATTGTGACCTTTAAACACGATTGTTCCTGTCTCCCAATTTAAGCCACCATGAAAATAGCAACAACAGAAACTAACAAGTCATTTGATATTGCCGATCGGTTGAAATTCATTGGACTAGATGAACATGACAGCGAAATCTTACGTAGCATGAAGCCATTGGTAGAGCGTGAACCACCTGTCGCACTTGACAATTTTTGTGAAAAAAATCGCGTAACACCAGAGTTTAGCCGATTCTTTACCTCGGATTCACACATCAACGGCGTAACACTGGTTAATGAAACTGGAGAAGCGCCTGAAAAAATTGTGGTCTCGGTCAATGATATCAATAATCATGCTGGTGCCATTGTTGCCCCATCGAATGAGCAATCTATTGGCTGCAGGAAATCAACCAGTCAATTTATAGTGTCGATCAGGGAACTCAGCAAAATGCAGCTGTGGCCGAAGAGAGCAACGCCAGCGCCTGTTCATCGAAAGAAGATGTGACTAGAATTGATGGGATGTTGAAATGAATCTTGATGAAATCAAAGTAACATTTTTTGTAGAATGTGCAGAGCTCATGTCGGAGCTGGAAAACGGGTTGTCTTCTATCTCAGCCGATGCCCCCGACATTGAAGTTGTCAATTCAGCATTTCGCGCCGTGCATTCGATAAAGGGCGGAGCCGGATCTTTCGCTCTTGAAGATTTAGTGCATTTCTCTCTATTGTTTGAAAATGCGCTAGACGTTATTCGATCTGATATTACTCAGATGACCGAAGAGCGTTTAGATATGCTTTTGCGGGCTACAAATCTGTTAGCTGACATCATTACTGTCTCTCGCGATGGCGGGCAAAAAGTTGACGCAAATGCCATGGCGACTGAATTGGAAAAGGGTTTTAACCTTACGACAAACGGGGGCGCTGTAGAAGAAATTGAATATACCGCAGTGCCCATTTCAATTCTTGATATGGATCTGGGGCAATCGAGTGGTCCAACTCAATTCAAAATCAGTTTTTCACCGACAATGGAACTCTATCTTTGTGGTCACGATCCCAGACAAACACTGAGGGAACTTGTCCAGATGGGCGAATGCACTATTGAATGCAACACCGATAGCGTGCCCAGTTTGGATGAATTTCAACTGAATACAACTCATCTATCCTGGTCGATTGAGTTGAAAACGGATAAATCCGAGGACGAAATCAACGCCGTATTTGAGTGGGTAGAGCCATATTGTGAATTATCAATTGAAAACACAAAATCTGAATCAATACCCTCTGAAGCCATTCTGGGTGACGTATTTGCCAACCTTGGTGATGAAGATGGATCAGACCCGTTTGCCGACTCTGGAGACAGCGATTATTTGTTGATAGATGAGTAACGCTCAATTAAAGAAGATATTTCCTTAGAGTATCCGCATTAATCAAGCCCGAAAATCTGCCCATTTTCGATTATTTTTCACGAGTGTATTTGCGAGGATAATGAGCTTTCGCATGATGGCGGTGATTGCGATTTTTGCTGGCTTACCAGCTTTAATGAGCCTTTTATATGTTTGTTTCATATCATCATTGAACCGGGTAGCGACAAGGGCTGGCATGTAGAGTGCTTCTCGCAGAAATTTTCGTCCAGCGTCGATGAAAAGTTTTCCTTTCCACTGACCTGATTCTCGCGATATCGGAGCAAACCCGGCCAGAGATGCGAAAACATCCGTGATATTGATCAATTTATGCAAAATCAAACCCTGTTGTGTATTCTTGAACAGACTCTTACAACAGGAATTATCGCCAAAAATACAAGTGCCGGATGAATTTGACGAGCAACCGGCCGCGTTTGGTGCCCGGCAGGATTCTCAGGTTAAAGTACCCTTAAAGTCTGAAGCAGGTGGAAATACCGCACCAGACAAAAATATCTTCAAACTATCCACCTGATGGACCAATAAAAATTGCCAGGTAAATCAAAAACCGAGGACTCTTTCATGCATATCTGTGCGTTACAGTTCCACCCACTCTTCGGGTGGTTTCCCGTTGCCCGGATGGACAAGAAAAGTTCTGTAAACCGCATTTTAAAAACCAGTGAGGGAGGCAGATGTTAACTCACAAGATGTTCTGCGGTTTATTTCCAGGAGCCTGTAGGTGATGCCAATGGTGATTTGGCAATGAAGTTGGCACACCAGTTGATCGTTATTTTTTCTTGACTGATGCTGTGCTCAGCAGATCCAGGCTAGATTTGTTGGTTATTCTGGGCGCTAAAAAAGCTGTTACCGTTTTAGGTGCGCGTCCAACGGAAGCCTCTGCCAGCCAGACCGCTGAAATGATCGCATCATGGACCCGGTTTGAATCATCAATTGTGATATGAACCGTTTTGGGTACTCTGGTGTTAACAATCAAATTCTTGTGGCGTGCATTAACCTTCAACAGGCTGAATCCGGGTTGACTACTGACATAGGCTTCGGCCCAGGATGCATTCTTGGGTGCGCTTTGGCCGGTTCCCGGGATATCAATCAATCCCAGATAGGCCACCCGAATACCCGAACCTCTTAGTTTTCTTGTCAGGGAAATCGCACTCAATGCACCCATGGAGTGACCGACAAAGGCTACTTCGCGCACCCCGCGTTTGCGAATTTTCGCGTAGATTCTCGGCCATGATTCATGAGGGTGGGTTTCCGCGCGGATGCCGTGAGATTTGAGTTTCTTTTCAAGATGATCCAGACCGACCGAAAACGGAATGCCTGCCAGACCACGAAACAGATAAACGTCCATTGCGACAACTGAAGTTGTGGTGGTGGCAATTGCCAAAAAAAGCGATAATGTAGCTGCGCATATTTTAAGTAAACGATTCAAAATAATTCTCCGACATTTGGCCACTGGAAACAAATCAGGCTTCAACTTCCTGATTCAGATGTCGTTCACTATGGACATGATGTGGTTAAATTATGTTTGCCGGAAATGGTTAATAAATATTGTTTTTATTTTCCTTCAAATTGAGGACTCAAAGCTATCTGCCTGCCCAGTTCCAGTATAGTTCCCGCGATTTTTTGGCAAAGGGTCCAAATTCAAAATGGCGATCATCGAATGCTGTGACATGGGTGACTTTGGAATAATTACCGGTTGAAAATATTTCATCAGCCTGGCGAAAATCTTCTATTTTCAACACCGCTTCATGAACCGTTTCACCTGCTTGCCTCAGTAATTTGATTACCCGTTGCCGGGTAATGCCATTGAGAAAGGTTCCATTGGGAATTGGCGTAAACACTTCGCCATCTTTGGCCAAGAATATATTGGCGGTTGCAGTTTCAGCAACATTTCCCATCGCATCACAGGTAATCGTGTTCTGGAAGCCCTTGTCCTGAGCTTCTTTTAACATCCTGGCATTATTGGGATAAAGGCAAGAGGCTTTGGCATTCACGACAGCCATCGATAATAACGGTCGCACAAATGACGTGGTGGTAACACTGAAACCGACGCCCTCCGGCGCCATCGCTGCCTCTTCTATACAAAGACAGAACACCGTCGATTCAGGTACCGCGTCAACCGCAGTCGGGCCACCCAGTGTTGACCAGTACATCGGGCGAATGTAGAGCGGGCACATGCCGTCAAATTTTTCAATACCTTCTTTTGCCAGTTCAACAATCTTGCCAGCCTGCATCGTCGGCCTTAGCCCCATCGCTAGTGCGGAAGCGTTGGCGCGCTGGCAATGTAAATCCAGATCAGGCGCCACACCATCAAAATAACGAGCTCCATCGAACACCATTGTACCAAGCCAGGTGCCATGATCAGCTGCCCCCAGTATCAAATGGTTGCCTTCATGCCAGTCGCCCTCAAACCATGTCCAGATATTTCTGTTGGGTTTCATTGTCATTAATAATCTCCTGGCAATGGTATTTGTGCCGACATGAACATAAGTGTGTATGGTTTTCAACCGGTTTCATACTATATAGTCCGAGCGCTCAAATCTCGCTGGATCAAATAGCCAACTGTTTATACTATTCGATTGGTCACTGGTGGAATTACGGTGACACTTTACTAAATA
>JAAENI010000287.1 GCA_024224595.1 Hyphomicrobiales bacterium | reverse complement strand
TTGTGGAAATGGGTGATTGTTGCGGGGGTTTTCAAAATTCACTTGCTCTAGGTTATTTCGCCAGTGCGGTATCCATGATCGGTATCAGTTTATCTGCCAGGATTGCCTCATTGATTGGCCCGACATACTTATAAATAATAGTACCGGTTTTATCGAGAATGAAGGTCTCGGGTATGCCATATACGCCCCAGTCAATCGATGCGGTACCATTTGGGTCTATGCTGACGGCAGCATAGGGATTTCCCAATCCGCCGAGAAAGCGCAGGGCATTGGCATTTTTGTCCTTGTAATTTATGCCAATGAGTAAAACCTCCGGTTTGATTTCAGCCAGTTCCATCAGTTGAGGATGCTCAGCCCGGCAGGGGACGCACCAGGAGGCCCAGACATTTACCATCACGACCTTTCCTGAAATCAGTTCTTTGGAAATGGCTGGAAGCTGCTGGCCGTTGACTTTCAGTCCGGCAAGCGGTTGGGTCGGGAAATCAGGCGCAGGCAGGTTTATCAGGACTGAAGGAAGTTTGTTGGGATCAATGCCGGAACTTAGTTGTTTCAAAAAGACAAACGTCAATGCCATGAACAAGATCAAAGGCAAGGCTGCCAATAAATATCTGGCAACCGGTTTTGAAGGCGCTTGTTCAGTCATTATATTGAATTACTCGTGGTAGATTGATCGGCGCGGCGTTTTATACCGGACTGTTCGAGTTTTGCCAGTTCTTTGTTGCGGCTGGAAAATTGCAGCCGTAACCAGATGATCAATGCAACGATCACAACTGC
>JAAENI010000286.1 GCA_024224595.1 Hyphomicrobiales bacterium | reverse complement strand
TGAAGCAAATACAGCAAATACAGCAAATACATTAAAAATATACTTTAGTCTATTTGATTCGAATTAAAATGTTGTGAGCACCTCATTTCTTCGCATTAAAAGCATTTTTAAAATCATAGAAAATCATCATCCACAATACCCGACACTTTAGAAAAGAGTCTTAGCGGCGCAACCGTCGGTATAAATAGCCTGTGATCAGGGAGCCAAACAACAGCAGCAATGAATAATCTGCTTTAGAATCAGGTTTTAGGGTGCAACCGCCGCCTGATAATCCTGTCTCGATAAACCGTGTGTTAGCTGCCGATAGGCCTGCTGCACCTTCTGAATCGGCATCAACCACGTCTAAAATACCGTCATTATCTGAGTCAATGCTAAGATACTCATCTGATATTTCAACTTCAAAAAAACCATCTCCATTGATATCAAAATCCACCGAATCAATGATACCGTCTTGGTCTGTATCCGCTACTGTGGTAACAAAATCAGCATCATAACGGTCATCAATTCCGTCACCGTCTTGGTCTTCGCCTAAGGTAAAATTCACATCCACATTGTCAGGAACATTGTCTGAATCAACATCGCTGGGTGCATCGATTTGACCATCACCATCTTGGTCTAAATCACGCGCACCTATTTCGGCTAAATCAGTCACACCATCGCCGTCGCTGTCAATATCGCGGCCATTCCAAATCCCGTCTTGATCGGTATCGCGCAAGTCAACTGCGGCGCTTTCCGTGGCATCATTCACGCCGTTTCCATTGCTGTCGATAAAATCATCCACAACACCGTTGTTATCCGCGTCGATCAGACCCGCTTCTAAGGCATCGGAAAGCCCATCATTATCGCTGTCACGGTCAAGGTAATCAGCAATACCGTCACCGTCTGTGTCGGCGTTTTCAACCGCTGCAAATTCTTGGGCATCCAACAAACCATCGTTGTCACTGTCAAGATCAAGCGCATTAATCACACCGTCGGCATCGCTGTCTGTGAGACCTTCAAGCAGATTCGAAATGCCGTCTGCATCCACATCCTCATCGCCATCGGAAACACCGTCACCATCGCTGTCAGCTTGAAAAGGATCGAGACCAAGCTGCTCTTCGAGTAAATCAGACAGACCATCATTATCACTGTCTATCGTCGCCCGCTCATCGACCAATGGGTTTCTGTTGGCTGCAATTTCATCGCCATCAGACACCCCGTCACCGTCACTGTCAGTGTTTAAAGGATTGGTACCCGCAGTCTTTTCATCGCCGTCAGTGACGCCATCACCATCTGAGTCGGTGTTTTTAGGATCAGTGCCATTGGCCGCTTCTTCACCGTCATTAATGCCATCACCATCACTGTCTGCCACAGTTGGATCTGTCCCGAGCCGCTGCTCTTCACCATCATTAAGACCATCACCATCTGAATCAGTCAAGATAGGGTTTGTACCAAGTGTGATTTCT
>JAAENI010000285.1 GCA_024224595.1 Hyphomicrobiales bacterium | reverse complement strand
GATCTCGGAGTTCCGCCTTCAGGCGGTTACGGCTCGCACTTACGACCCGTAACCGCCTGAAGGCGGAACTCCGAACTGTAAACCGATAAATGAAGGATGCCAAAAATATACCCACTAAACTGATGTCATTGGAGATTTATATATGGAGATTTTAGGGGGACCTCTCTTTGCTGTTGCTGGTGCTGGAGAGTCGCATGGCCCGGCGATTACAACCATCGTTTTTGGCTGTCCACCTGGTCTTTGGGTATCCCGTCTGGATGTGCAAAGTTATTTAGACCGCCGCCGGCCAGGCACCAAGCACGGCACAACTCGAAGCGAAGGTGATAAGGTTGGTTTTATCGCAGGGTTATATGATGAAGATCATGCCCGGCTGGCATCTGGTCCGGACATCCGGATGACGGTTGAGGGACAGGAAATTAAGACTGAAACTTACGAGGAAGGCTACACTACTGGGGAACCAATCGCGGCACTTGTATTGTCAGCATCAAAGAAATCAGCTCACTATGAACAATTTGCAGGATCTGAAGGAGAAGTTCGTCCTGGGCACACCGATTTGGTCAAATATCACAAGTCACAGGGCTTTATTGATATTCGGGGTGGTGGTCGATCCAGTTACCGTTCTACTATTACCGATGTGATTGGCGGGTCCATTGCACGCATTTTCTTACAAAAGCACTTTAGTACGGTTTTCCTATCTTCAATCTGCCAGGTGGGATCGGTGAAAGCTTCGGTCAGTTTGTCTGAACAATGCGATAAACTTATGCATGAGTTCAAAAGACAAACCATTCCAGCAGAATCTGTTCAAAAAATTCAGGAAACTTTACAAAATTCAGAAATCCATACAATTGACCCTGACTTTGCCTTGCAAGCTGTAGAACTTATCAAAGAAGCCCGCACCCAGGGTGATTCATTGGGAGCAGCAGTGGAGGTCGCTGGTTTGAACGTTCCTTCCCTGGTTGGCGATCCACTTTACCAAAGCTTAAAATTACGCTTGATGGGCATTCTCGGTGGTCTCCATGCAGCCCAGGCTTGTGAAATCGGTTCTGGCACAGAGGTGGTCTCACGCCGTGGCAGTGAAAACAACGACCCTGTACGCCGGACTGGTTACCAGACCAATCATCATGGTGGAGTAATAGGCGGTGTAACAACTGGTAGGCCTCTTGTGTGCAAGGTCAGTTTCAAGCCTACTTCGACTATTGTTAAGCCTCAGAAATCTGTACGAAAAAATCTGGAAGAGATTGATTTTTCAGTTAAAAAGGGAAGGCATGACCCATGTGTCGGTGTTCGAGCCGGCATAACACTCGAGTCGCGTATGGCGATTGAAGTAATGAATGCGGTATTGATGCGCCAGTCACAATGGACAGATACACGAAATTTCGTATTGTTCTAAGAAATACTGCCCAGGAAAAGAACATTCTGCTTATTTTCTATTCTATATATTTTTCAGATAATTTCGCTGCTGTTCCCAGTTTATCAGAGTATCGCTTCACAGCCTTATGTCTTGTAAAAATAATCATCTGAAATCTATAGTAAAAATATAAAAATATATTATTATGAACAGCTAATTGGCATGCATCAACAAAAGTTAGTCAAAATATTCAGTGCTGTCCTGGCTGGAGAAAATGAGAATAATGCATTGCTTTTACACAAGCAGCCCATTGCCATTGAACAGAAAACAATTGACCAGTTTGGAAATCCCCAAACAATTTCAACAAAAGGACGCCATGATATTTCAGCCATACCCGCATAAATGTTGTGTGCGAGGCAATGGTATGTATTGTCCTGGCAGATCATCTGTTAAGGCAAAAAACGGTTTGCTGTCAGTAATCTGCATATTTGCAAAGGAACTATTGGTTTTAACGGCATCCTTCATTTATCGGTTTACAGTTCGGAGTTCCGCCTTCAGGCGGTTACGGGTCGTAAGTGCGAGCCGTAACCGCCTGAAGGCGGAACTCCGAACTTTTAAACGTGTCAGCTACTTTTGTAGCCAT
>JAAENI010000284.1 GCA_024224595.1 Hyphomicrobiales bacterium | reverse complement strand
CCTCTTTATTACAACTTAAGAGTGTTAATACTAACAATGCAAGAAAACTAATCTTTTTTAATTTCATTTTTATTGTTTTAAGTAAGGAACAGTTCAATAATAAATTTAGAAAAACGCGGTTCAAAAAAAACCAATCACCCCACTAACATCCTTTCCACCACATCGTAAGCCGTTTCTCCTGCCCCCTGCACAGTTGACCCGTTATCATGCGATAAGGCATCGCCTGCAAAATATAATTTATTTTCTACAGGCTGCAATAATGTATCAATGGTCGCCTTTTCCGATTCAAAAAATTCAAAGGCGTACGAACCTTGAATATAGGGTTCTTTTGACCAATTTTGAATGACGTGTTTGATATAAGTTTGAGAGGCTTTGCCATCAAAAATTTCATCCAGTTCGCCCAAAATTTTATTAATAATTTCATCCTCGCTTGCCAAGTCCGTATAAACAGAAGCTCTTTCGCCTACCGTGAAAAGTGCGAGAATGTTTTTATTGGAGTCCTTTCCAAAGGCTGCATCATAAAATATTTTATCTTGCGACCTCGCCTCCTTTATCAGGGGCCCCGGAAAAAGTAAATCGGGATAGAATTTTTCCGAAAACTCCATAAACACCTTCATGCCGTCAGGCATGTCCACGTTGTTTATGGCATCGATTTTTTCTGAAGGCAAGGCGGGAATAAAATCGATGCTGCCGTTTTGTAAAATTGTTATCGGAACAGTTACCAAAACCTTATCCGCTTCAAAAATAGTATTGTTGATGTTCTTGACAAACACCTTGTCGGCAGTATAATCTATCTCTTTGACCGGGCAGTTTAAAACAATTTTATCGCTAATACCCGCTGCAATATATTTTTCAAAAAAGCCAAACCAGCTCGTGCTTTTGAATTTGTAATCACTATAAAAATTACTTGCCCAGTTTTGCTTTCTTAATTTATTGTTGTTCCAATTGTAAATCGTTTCGGGGCTATAAGTCATAATGTCAATACTTGCATTTACATTGGGATCGCTTATCAGTTGAGCTGGTATAGTAGGATCGCCATGTACCCATTCTGCGCCAAGGTCAATGGGGAAATCAGCAAAGTTATCGGCTCTTTTCAACCTACCGCCAATTACGGAAGAAGCCTCGAGTATTTCAAAATCAATATTGTGTCTGTCAAGTAAATAACCTGCCGTAAGCCCCGCTGCCCCTGCGCCGATTACGATGACTTTACCTGAGAAATTATGGTCAAAAGTTTCAAGAATAATATCCTCTTTGCTGCAAGAATCTAAAAGCAAAGAAAGAAATGGAATTCCCATTCCCATTGCTGTGCAATTTTTTAAAAATTCTTTTCTGGTCATTTTTATTTTATTTTAAAATGTGATTCTATTATTGGTACGCTGCTGACGCTAGTCATTATGATTTTTAATCTGCGTTATCCGTGTTCTATTCTCTGGTATCCTGAGGCCGCTGATCATTATGATCTGTTGTGATTTATTGATAAATTATACTTCATAAGGCTAAAATTCAGACCTTTTGACTATGTCTTTATATCAACCTCATGAAGTATAGCTTGCTTTCTGATTACAATAATAATGCACTTTTCGATTGGGAAAAAGTTTTATCATTCAGCGGGGAAGGTTATCTTGTGAGCGGTGTTCATTATCGGATAAGTGGGAAAATATGCTCATACATGGTGTGTACGTGAAGCGAATCCGATTTCTTTCGATTATTTGACTGCCAAAAAATCGGAGTCGAAAAGGAGAGGATGAAAGTTTGGTTTCGGGCAGGATTTGAGGCGATTCTCAGAATAGAAGACCTGCACTATTTTCCAGGTCTTACTTTTGCCCTTTCCCTGTAAAGTTTCCCGTCAATCTGTTCTGCCATCAACTCCGGTTGGAGGTGACCACCGAGGAAGTCGTTGACCTTCATGGCCTCCATGAAAGCATTGTCCACCGCATCTGCATATTTCACAAAATGGATGTCCACGTTTACTTGCTTTTCGGCCCATTTTTTTGTTTTTTCCAAGGTCGCCTCGTATTTTTTCATGAGGCCCAAGGGCAGGGTGTCCGCTTTTGTTTTTTTTCCGTTCCTCGACAACATCTGCTGCTGCGACTGCATCACTTCCAGCAGGTTCCGCTCCATGAAAATGATTTGATAGCGGAAGTTCATCGGCAGGTGGGGCAGCAGTTGAGCGATGACCTTCACGGCCTTGCCGTTGGCTTGGGGCAGCCACTTTTTGTTCTTGGCGAGGTTTTTTACTGCCCCGTGTTCGTAATAGCCTTTGGGATTGCTTTCGTCGGCGGTGCGTTCCTTATCGGTAAAAATTTCGAGGCCGCCCGCTTCCAGCATCTGCATCATCATGGAAGTGCCGCTGCGAGGGAGGCCGGACACGACGGTTATTTCACCTAAAATTTTGTTTTCAAAATCCGCACGGTACTTGAACGCCTTCCCCGGCTGCTCCAAGAACTGCTCATAGATAGCGATGAGTCGCTGCCTCGCCATGTTCATGCCGGGAGCCAGACGGAGGCACACGTCAAATGCCTGTGCAGCATCTCCGTAGCGCTCCAATGCCATGAGGGTTTCACCCAGATAAAAATGGGCGGCGGGGAAATAGTACATCAGGCCGATGGCCTCCATGAAGTTGTCCACGGCCTCCTCATATCGCATCATGCGGTAGCGGCAGATGCCGAGAGTGTGATGGGCATGTACGTCCTCCGGGTCGGCGGCGATGGCTTTTTGGATGATTTTTTCAGCGGTTTCCAATTTGTTCAGTTGCAGATAGGCATTGGCAATGCGAAGGTGGAGGTGGGGCATTTCGCCCGCTTCACGTTCGGCTTTTTCAAACAAGTCCAATGCTTTTTTATATCGTTGTTCGGAGAGAAGCAGGGTGCCTTCCAGCACATCGAGCTGGGGGCTTTCCCGGTCGAAGGTCTCCCGGATGTGGTTGACCGTGCGACGGGCATTTTTGAATTTGCCGACTGCCTGGTAGCCATGGGCGAGGCGGGAGGCATATCGCATAACCTCTTGGTTATCAGCATGCAATTGCTCCAATAACTTGATGCCCTCCTCCCATTCGCCGCCGTCGAAATAGGCACGGGCGAGGTAAAAATTGTTCTCGTCACGGGTACGTTTCACTGCCACTTCGATATCGTCGCCGGGGTCAGAAATATATCCAAGATCGATGAGCTGGCGAAGTTCGGCCTCCATTTCTTCCTGCGATTGTTCGACCACTCCGGCATGTTGGCCGTCCTTCCCTTTTATGTTTTCCCAACTTTTGATGGTCTCGATTTTTGGCTCATTTTCAAAGGCATGAACGAGTACCTTGCCGTCCATGTCCTCGGCCACGGGCAGCCCGAACAGCGTGAGCAGTGTGGGAGTGACATCGAGCAGACTGGCGCCAAAAAGCAGTTCGTCCTTTTTGATGCCGGGGCCTTTCATCACCACGATGCCATAGGGACTGTGCTCTATGGCCGGGCCAGCGGGTTCTTTCGGGATGGCAGTCGGTCGGTTGTGGTCGGGATGGAAGCCGTGGTCGCTGATGAGCATGATGGTGGTGTCCTCTCCGGCCAATTGCAGCAGTCTGCCGAGCATCATATCGTGGTAACGGCAGCCGCTTTTTACCACATCTTTATAAAGTTCAAAATCCTGTTTGGAAATATGCGGACGATGCGGTGGGTGGTATTTCATGAAACCATGACAGTAGTGGTCAATGGCATCAAAATATACGGCGGTAAAATCCCATTCCGTATTTTCCATCAAATAGGTCGTTGCGCTATGGATGGTCGAGCAGTCCGCTGTCACCTTTGCGATGCTCTGCAAACGTTTGTCCTTTCTCTGGTCGATTTTATATGCCTCCGGCACAAATGGCTGTATATGGGCGGCGGTCAGTTCGTGGGGGTGTATCCGCAGCCCGGCCATGGTGTCGGTAAGGCTTTCGGGCTGTACCGTTCCCTTTGCCATCGGCCAGGGTTTGTCAATGGGCGTATTGGCCCTTTGGTAAAAATCGGAGACCATCACCCCCTTGATAGGCTCGGCAGGGTGCGAGGGCCACCAGCCCACCACGTTCGATTTCAGTCCATGCTGCGTGAGGATGTTCCAAATGGCCTTCACCTTGCGATTGGTGTTGTTGATGGGGCGGATGCCCTTGCCGCTTGGGTCGGGCTCGGTGAAGCCGTGGATGCCGTGTTTGTACGGTCGTTTGCCCGTGGCGATGCTCGTCCACAGGGTCGGCGAGAGGGGTGGGTCGAGTGTAGCGAGGCGACCTTTGACGCCGCCTTCCACAAGGCGTTTCAGGTTGGGCATGATACCCTCATCCATGAACGGAGAGAGGAATTTCCAGTCGGCTGCATCCCAGCCGATGAGAAGGACTTTATTGGCAGTGTGTTTCATGGTTTAATCACTTTTTGCTGTTGACTATTCGCTGTTTGTTGTTTTCGAATGGCTTGCTTTTTTTTTCGCCAGGCCATCAGCCCCACGTGACCAAGAGCGAGCAGTCCGAGCGAACCTTCTTCGGTGATTTCATAATTTTCCCCTGTCGTTGTCCTGATATTCAGGGCAGCAGTTGACTTGATTTGTTTTTCCATTATTTTATGAGAATATTGTTTCAAAAGATTATTCCACCACCAATTTCCGGTAATACCGCTCTCCCCCGTTTTCGAATTTCACAAAAAATAACCCTTGCGGAAGCCCCGTCATGTCCATACGGAATATGGCACTCCCAACTTCCAAAAAACGCTTTTCTGTGCGAATGGCCTTGCCTGACGTATCGAATATATCGGCCGTCCATTCCCCACCTTCTTTACTGTTTATTTCCACCGAAGCAATACCTGTGGAGACCGGGTTTGGGAAAAAATCGCCGACCGCATCCTGCCCGCTACGGAGGCTTACAGATACTACATCAGAGTACTCGAACCGACCATCATAGTCCACCTGCTTGAGGCGGTAGTAGTAGGTGCGCCCCGTACGGAGGTTTTTATCGTCGAAGAGGTATTCCTGCGGCTCGAGGCTGGTGCCGTGGCCGTCCACCCAGGCGATAGAGCGGTAATTTTTACCATCCTCGCTCCGCTCGATCTCGAAGCCGGCGTTGTTGGTTTCGGAGGCGGTCTGCCATTTCAAGTGCGTGGATTCATTGATAAGGAGGGCGTCGAAAGATACAAATTCGACGGGGAGGGCTATGGTTGTCCCGGCCAGGAGTCCTTGGTCGGCTACATCGTTATAGGCCCAGCTTTTAATGAGAACCATATTGGCCCCCGAAGAGGCATCAGTCACTTCCAGTTCTATCCAGCCGTAGTGGTTATTTACCCCAATCTTGAAACGAAATCCTACGTAACCAGTACTAGAATCATTTATCCATTCGCCATCTGCGCCGGAATTCGTTGTTAATGTACCAGTTGGAGCTTTGAACATTGGGCTTTGAATGGTGGCATTGCTAATCAATTTTAATGGATAACATTTAGTTCCCGTTCCTGTTTGAGTAGCACT
>JAAENI010000283.1 GCA_024224595.1 Hyphomicrobiales bacterium | reverse complement strand
GCGTATTACTCGCTTCGCTTCCATACGAGTTATGGGACTGGTGACAGGTGATTTGGAGAGACCAACCTTTTTACTCAAGTTTTCCGTGGTTGTTCGGCCATGTTTGAGTAGTTGTGAAAGAATGTTGCGGTCTATATTGTCCAAGTCACTCATATTTGAAGTCCACAATCGTCATTTAATTACAAATAATAGTAGTTTCATACATACACCTAGCATATTTCAGTCCAATTGGAATTTGCAAAGGTGTTAAACTGGTGACAGTTTAAAATGTTTGTCATGTTTCTTGCTCGAATGACAATTATTGGAAGCAACCAACCAAACGGATTAATTTTATGAAACTGAATGATATCCGCAATACTCTTCGTGATAATAATCTCGCTGATGAATCCGATATTCTGCGCGCTCTTGTAACCGAAGCCGATCTTTCGGAGCAAGAGCGTATTCAGATCGCAAAAGACGGTGCGGCTATGGTTCGCAAAGTACGTGCAAATTCTGATCCAACACTAATGGAAAATTTTCTTGGTGAATTCGGTCTTTCAACTGAAGAAGGCATAGCATTGATGTGTCTGGCTGAGGCGCTTTTGCGTATTCCTGATGCTGAAACAATTGACGCACTGATTGCTGACAAAATATCTTCATCTGATTGGGATTCCCATTTAGGCAAAGCAAGTTCTTCACTTGTCAATGCTTCGACCTGGGCACTGATGCTGACCGGACGTGTATTGAATTCTGAGGATGATATCAGCCTGATAAGCACGTTACAAAATCTGGTCCGAAGGATGGGTGAACCTGTCATTCGTACTGCTGTTGCTCAGGCAATGAAAGAACTGGGACGGCAGTTTGTGCTGGGGGAAACTATCGAAAGCGCTGTGCATCGCGGCCAGGTCATGCAGGCGAAGGGCTACACTTATTCATTTGATATGCTGGGAGAAGCGGCAATCAACGATGAGGACGCAAGAAAATATCACCTGGCCTATGCGGATGCGATAACCGAGATCGCCAAAGGGGCCGGAAAAAGTGTTCGCGACAATCCCGGCATTTCGGTCAAATTGTCAGCGCTTCACCCGCGTTATGAATTAATTCAAAAACCACGAATGCTGGATGTACTGATATCTCGTATCAAGTCGCTGGCGATGCTGGCGGTCGGCAGCAATATCGGTTTCAATATTGATGCGGAAGAAGCCGCGCGGCTCGACCTGTCACTTGATGTTATTGAAACAATACTCAGCGATCCTTCCTTTGCGGGTTGGGATGGGTTTGGTATTGTCGTTCAGGCCTACTCGAAACGCGCCGCCCCGGCCATCGACTGGCTGTATCATCAGGCAAGAAAGCATCAGCGAAAAATCATGGTTCGACTAGTAAAGGGCGCTTATTGGGACACTGAAATCAAGGAAGCACAGGTATTGGGCCTGGATGGATTTCCCCTATTTACCCGCAAGGAAAATACCGACATTTCCTATATTGCCTGCGCTAAAAAACTATTATCGATGACGGACCATATATACCCACAATTTGCCACCCATAACGCCCATACGGTTGCAGCAGTTCGGTATTTGGCGGGTGAAAATCATGACACTTATGAATTTCAGCGCCTTCACGGAATGGGGGAGGCATTGCTGGCCGAAATCATGGCTGCAGGAGCGCAAGCCAATGGGCGCTGCCGTATTTACGCGCCAGTGGGTGCACACAAGGATTTGCTGGCCTATCTGGTTCGCCGTCTATTGGAAAATGGCGCCAATTCCTCCTTTGTTCACCAAATTGTTGATGAATCAGTTAGAGCCGAAGACATTGCAGCTGATCCATTTGCCAAAATTCAATTTCCAGCGAATAACCCGAATATCGCTTCACCTGTGGAACTATTTGGCGAGCAGCGAACAAATTCACGCGG
>JAAENI010000282.1 GCA_024224595.1 Hyphomicrobiales bacterium | reverse complement strand
TCCAGCCACTTCTCGAATTCCGTCTCAAAACCGTCAAACATAAGCTGATTGGGGGAACGATTGTTGCGCATGGTGCAAGCTTTTCATCTGGTTAGTAGCCAATAGCTTGCACTATATCAGAGACAATCATCAAGTTGTCTTTTATTTTCAATATATTAGCGTTTCTGAGCAGGCTCTATCTAGCCCCTGGGTTCCTACAACGTAAATTCAAAGCAATGATAAACAATTGACGAGCATGGTGAATTACATCGAGATATCAAACAAACCGCGCTACTGAGCTAATGATTAATCATCTTTTTACCGGTGAATGGTAACAATTATTTCCGGCGATAAGGGAAGCGAAATCCCATGCATGATGCAGTATCGCAATGGCGGTTGGTCCGCATGTCCACAAGTTCAAATATTTGTCAAATCTTCAATGCCTCCTATCCTGCCTGCAAAAGTTGGGATCAAGTGATGCATTTTTTGGGAGAAAAATGAATGTATTCAGATCTCAAAATAATGTCAGAGCCACGCCTGTTGGAAATCAAACTATTGGGAAATTTTAGCAATCAGTTTCTTGTTGAAAACGAATACTTACTTAAAGCTATTGAAAGAAATTTACTCCCCTTCAAATTCAGTATTTCGTCAACACACGACAGTATTCAGGTCGAAGGTGATGAAATTGCCGTGATGCTTGTTTCCAATTTATTCGACAAAATTAGTGAGACACTGAGTGAGCTTCAAACGCTGGATAGTCCACAAACGGATGCGATCATATCCAGTATCGTTGAACACGTTCTAAAATATGATTTATCGTATAGACTTGAGGGTCTACCGCATCCTTTGCAACCCAAATCATTGAGTCAGGTCGCATTTATGCACAAGCTTTTATCAGTCAGCAAAAAGTTGATCTTTGGCCTTGGCCCTACCGGAACCGGAAAAACACACCTTGCAATTGCTGCGGCATTAAATCAGCTGGCTAAGGGTAACGTAAATCGTATTGTCATTACCAGGCCTCATATTGTGATGGAAGGTGAAATCGTGACCGCAGCGACGCGAACAGAAATGGAGCGTGATGATCAGTTTGAATATCTTGAAGACGTATTCGGTGACCTTATAGGGCACCATAAATTCAGCGATCTAATTGAGCAGCGAAAACTGGAACTCATCCCACTCGGTCATATGCGCGGCAGAACATTCAACGACACGCTTATTGTAATTGATGAAGCGCAGAATATGACAATTCGAAAGATGCGAATGGCGGTTACCCGCATTGGCCGGAACTCCCGCATGATAGTAACCGGCGATCCAACCCACGTTGATCTACTTGGCGGCGAACCGTCCGGATTGGTTCATATTCTGAAATTAGTTCGAAAAACTGACATAGCTACAATTCATCAATTCGAAAAAACGCAGATCATTCGCACAGGAATCGCTGCTCAACTTGAGAAACTATATGCACATCAGGAAGAGTCGAAAGTTGCTTTCGCAGCTTAAATAAAAATGAGGATGCTTGCATCCAGCCCGGAATTAGAGGCGATCCACAACTTATTGTCAGCAATCGCCAACCTGTACCTGCGCTTTCTGGCAATGCAGACATCATCTGCCTTGGTTGACATAGTCACCGTGGTAAGTCGAGTATCCAACCCTTTAAACCTGGTCGCCACCCCCTTTGAAAAAAGAATGTCTTACCGTTCCCGATTTTCCGGGGATATTGATAGTGTGATACCATGAACGCAAACCACAAAATGTAAGTTCAGAAAGTATCTTTGAATATTATTGTTTACTTTGCAGCAATTACGATTCGATGCATATGCATACATTTGGCAACAGGCTTTCTATTCGGTTGCGAAGTTAATCGGTGTTTGACATTCTATGATGCCGCTGCCAATAAACCCTCCATGAAAAACCACCCTTTCGATATAGCCTCACAAATTACTCCTTTGGATGACGGCAGGTTTCGAGGCACCACATCTCCAGCCTATGCCAATATGGCCGGCCCGTTTGGTGGAGCGACGGCAGCAACGTTGATGCGCGTTGTCATTGAACACCCCGAGCGCACCGCTAATCCAGTTGCATTCACAGTCAATTTTTGCGCAGCACTCAGGGATGGCGATTTCGATATCTCTGTCAAACTCCAGCGCTCTGCCAAATATACCCAGCACTGGTCGCTGGAACTGGAACAGAATGATATTATCTGCGCGACTGCGACAGTGATCTGTGGAGCAAGAGCGAATGTGTTTTCTCACCAGTCCGGCGAGCCGCCACAAGCCCCGCCTCCAGAAGAATGTATGGAAATGGAGACAGTAGGAGCTTTAAATTGGCTAAACAGATACAAATTCAGACCGGTTGATGGCACAATCCAGTTTTCTCGCGACCCCCATGTGGAACTCAAAAGCCCACGTAATATACACTGGGTAAACGATCACCCGGAACGCCCACTAGATTACTTGTCACTTGCCGCAATTGCCGACACGTTCATACTGCGGCTGCTCTATGTGCGAGGAACCATGGCCCCTATGGGCACAGTATCAATGACCACCTATTTCCACACTACCGGTGAGGAACTGGCCAAACAGCAAAGCGCACCGTTGCTGGGCGTAGCAACAGCAGAACGCTTTCACGGCAATTTCCACGATCAGGCGATGACATTGTGGGGTAAGGATAAACTGCTTCTCGCAAGCGGGACGCAATTGGTTTGGTACAAAGAGTAAAGATGAGAACCGGTTCTGAATCAAAAAGTGTTAAAACCACGCCAGATTTCATTTTCAAAAACATTATCCAGCAATTGTACAGGAATTTTTTGGCCAGAACCATAAATTTACGAGACCATACCCTTATGTATTCAGGGATTTAGTACAATTTTACCTACCGCTTTTCGATCCAAAATGTGCTGAAGCGCAGCAGAGGCATTTTCCAGTGTAAATTTTTGGCCGACATGGGGTTTAATTTTTCCCGTTGAATACCATTGCATCAATTCCATCATGTTAGCGGCGTAATCTTTGGGTTGTTTGCGTGCAAAGCTACCCCAGAATACACCAACGACACTGTAACCTTTAACCAGGGCCAGATTTATCGGAAATTTAGGGATGGAGCCCGATGCAAATCCGATAACCAATAAACGCCCTTCCCAGGCCATTGCACGCGAACAGGCATCAAAAACATCACCACCGACAACATCAAATATCACGTCAACGCCTTTGCCGTCCGATACCTTCTTAAGTTCGTCTTTCAGGTTGTCATATCCTAGTAGGATATCAGCACCATTTTTCTTTGCCAGTGCCAGCTTGTCCTCACTTGAAGCAACAGCAATAACTTTAGCGCCCATCGCTTTACCAATTTGTACTGCAGCCAGTCCGGTTAACCCCGATGCACCGGTTACAACAAGTGTTTCTCCCGCTTTCAGATCTGCACGCTGTTTCAGGGCGTGATGAGCAGTGCCATATCCACATAATAATGCAGTAACTTCGTCTTCATTGGCATTCTCAGGCATCGCCATGACCAGGTTTTGATCACATTTTACACGTTCTGCCCATCCGCCATATTGGCATAGAGCAGCAACCTTATCGCCAACTGAAAAGCGGGTTACCTGATCGCCAATTTCGCGAATAACGCCAACCACCTCTCCACCGGGAACAAATGGTGTCGGCGGTTTAGCCTGATAAAGACCCTTTACCAGCAAGGCATCGGGAAAATTGACACCAGCGGACGTTACCGAAATAACAACATCATCAGATCCCGGTTCCGGGTCGGGCATGTTGGTGAATTCAAGATTTTCAATTGGGCCGTATTCGTTGCAGACTATCGCCTTCATCTCTTAGACTTTCTGCTGGGTGTATTTGCGCAATTCCGAACGGGCAACCTGCATGCGATGGACCGCATCAGGACCATCAGCCAGTCGCAGTGTGCGCACATGCTGCCACATACGCGCCAAGGGCGTGTCCTGGGAAACGCCTGCTCCACCATGCATCTGCACAGATTCATCAATGACCCTCAACGCCATCAATGGCGCAACAACCTTGATTTGTGAAATCCAGGGGGCGGCGGCGCGCGCATCACCCTTATCCATCATCCATGCTGCTTTGAGACATAGCATTCTTGCCATCTCGATTTCCATGCGGGCATTTGCGATAATGTCGTAGTTAGCTCCCAGATGAGCCAGCGGTTTGCCAAATGCTTCACGGTTCAAGGAGCGTTTACACATTAATTCCAGCGCATATTCTGCCTGGCCAATTGCACGCATGCAGTGGTGAATACGTCCTGGCCCCAGGCGTCCCTGGGAAATTTCAAATCCACGTCCCTCACCCAAAAGCAAATTTGAGACAGGTACGCGAACATTTTCAAATCTGATATGCATATGGCCATGCGGGGCACCATCCAGTCCATAGACCTGCATCGGGCGCAATATCTCGATACCTTCAATTCCTGCTGGCACCAGAATCATCGAATGGCGTTGATGTTTTGGCGCGTCATCTCCGGCTGTTTTGACCATGACGATGTAAATTTTGCATCTGGAATCACCGGCGCCGGATGACCACCATTTTTCACCATTCAATACATATTCATCACCTTCACGGACACAACTCATGGACACATTCGTCGCGTCAGAAGAGGCTACATCGGGCTCGGTCATTAGGTAGGCAGAGCGAATCTCTCCCTCTAAAAGTGGAGTAAGCCATTGTATTTTATGCTCTTTAATTCCGTAGCGTTCAAGAACTTCCATATTACCGGTATCTGGGGCAGAACAATTAAATACTTCGGCACCCAAATGGGCCTTGCCCATCTCTTCCGCTAAATAGGCATATTCAACGGTGCTCAGACCATAACCCTTGTCGGAATCGGTTAGCCAAAAATTCCACAATCCGTTGTCTTTTGCTTTTTTCTTCAAGCTTTCCAATATCTCATTCTGGCGGTCAGTGTGGTGCCAACGATCACCGTTATTGACTTCTGCAAGGTATTCTTCATCCAGCGGAAGGATCTCATTATTAATCATATCAGCGACCTTTTCACGCAAAGGTGCAACGCGCTCGCTAATTCCTAAATCCATTTGCCCACTCATATCGATCAACTTCCTTCAAACTATTGTCAAAATATTCAAGATTTCACTGTCTCAATTCAAATCAGGTTAACACCCGTTGGGTTCAATCAACAACTATAAATTCACTTCCGGTTGCAGACAATAACAGTTTACGTAAGAAGGAGTTTGAAATAGTGTGCATTGCAGGATCACAACAAGATTATAGTGGAAAAACATATGGATTATTTGGAAGAGCTATTTTCACTGAAAAATAAAACCGCATTGGTAACGGGTGGTGCCACGGGAATTGGGCGGATGGCCGCTGCGGCTCTGGTTCAGGTTGGTGCAACCGTATTGATTGCTTCTCGTAAAGGCGACGAATGCAAGAAAACTGCAAAGGAAATTAACGCGCTGGGCGGCAAAGGCAATGCGGTCGGATTTGCCGGAGATGTTGGCAGCGAAGATGGCGTCAACCGGTTAGCGCTTGATGTGATGGAACGAACCGACAAGCTTGATATCCTCATCAACAATGCCGGCGTGACATGGGGTGCACCGTTTGATGAATTTCCATACGGTGCTTGGGGCAAAGTAATGGATGTCAATGTAACCGGATTATTTGCGCTGACACAAAAATTATTGCCGATGCTGAAGTCTTCCTCATCGATTGAAGATCCCTCACGTGTTATCAATCTGGGGTCAGTGATGGGTACCGCCTATATTGGTGATGGTGCCTATTCCTATTCTGCTTCAAAAGCGGCAGTCCATCATCTGACAAAAATCCTTGCCAATGAACTGGCTGGTGAATTTATTACCATCAATGCATTTGCACCAGGACCGTTCCAGAGCAAAATGACGGCTTTTGCAACCACCACCGACGAACAGGTCGAAAATGTTGGCAAAGGCGTGCCACTGGGCAGAATAGGTGCACCTGATGATATTGGTGGAGCGACGATCTATTTGTGCTCCAAAGCGGGCTCATACGTCACTGGAGCAATTCTACCGCTAGATGGCGGCATCCACACAATATCCAGGGTTGGATTGTTCTCAAAGCAATAAACGGAATATCACGAAAACCTTCAAGATTAATCAAGTGAGACCATCGTCATGAATACTGAAAAATGGCACTCGTCCCGGTTTATTGAAGAATCCGGCAGTCTGGAACGTAGTTCAGAGTGGATTCTTGTCAGCCAGGAAATAATCAATCAGTTTGCCGACACAACCAACGATCACCAATTCATCCATGTTGATGAGGCTCGAACAAAGGCCGAGACTGCATTTGATGGCACCATTGCCCATGGCTTTTTATCACTGTCTTACCTATCGGCGATGATTCAAAACTGTTTCCCAAGAATGAGCGATGCGGTGATGTCGTTCAATTATGGATTTGATAAAATTCGGTTTTTGAACCCGGTTCCCTCCGGGGCACGTATCCGGGGGCATTTTAAACTGCTTGAAAGCTCAATGCGTAACGAGGGCGAAATAATGAATCGTTACGGCGTAACAATTGAAATAGAAAATATTGAAAAGCCTGCACTGGTCGCTGAATGGCTGGGTTTGGCGATTTTGGCTAAGGAATAAAAGAATGAGCATAAGATTTGATGGAAAAGTAGCAATTGTCACCGGTTCCGGGAATGGTCTTGGCCGTTCGCATGCAATGGAACTGGCAAGGCTGGGCGCTAAAGTCGTGGTCAATGACTTTGGCGGTGCAAGGGATGGGTCGGGTGGGTCAAAATCACCTGCTGAAGAAGTTGTTGCTGAGATCATCGCCGCTGGTGGTGAAGCCATGGCAAACGGCGCCAATGTTACCAATGTTGATGATATCGGCCAAATGGTCGCCGATACCATGGCCCGTTGGGGCCGTATTGATATCCTGATCAACAATGCTGGTATATTGCGAGATCGCTCCTTTGGTAATATGAGCAGCGAAGAATGGAACAGTGTCATCGATGTTCATTTGAACGGCTCAGCCAACTGTTCCCTGGCTGTGTGGAAAATTATGAAGCAGCAGAACTATGGTCGAATCCTGATGACAACATCGACCTCCGGCATCTATGGAAATTTTGGCCAGGCGAATTACGGTGCTGCCAAAATGGCAGTTATCGGAATGATGAATACGCTTTGTATTGAGGGTGCCAAAAACAACATTCAGGTCAATTGTCTGGCGCCAACGGCAGCCACAAGAATGACGGAAGACGTCATCAATGAAGAGGCTCTTCAATCGATCCAACCGGAAAAAGTCACACCGGCAGCAATATACCTGGTTAGCGAGGACGGACCCAACCGGACGGTCATGATGGCTGGTGCCGGTTCCTTTGCGGTTCTGGAATTTCGTGAAAGCGGTGGCCTTCGTTTGCCTGAAGACCAATGCAACGGGGATGGTGTTGCGGAAAACTTCGCCAGAATATCGGAAATGACAAATACAAGTGTATTCACAGATGGTAGCCAG
>JAAENI010000281.1 GCA_024224595.1 Hyphomicrobiales bacterium | reverse complement strand
ATTGTGGTGTTTGATTTGTGATTTGTGACCATTCACATTCACGATTGTCGCAAATCAAAATTCAAAATTCACCCATCACATATTTCCGGCTATGCTCGCTTTTTGGCGCCTTGAACTGCACCGAAATTGCTTGCCGGGCAAATCCGAAACACCAACGTTGACGCAACACTAGAATTAATCGAGCTCAGGTTATTGCGGCTCAACTCCGCATCAATACACCAAACTGTTGTTCTCTTTATTGATGCGGGAACTCTTGTTAATTGGACTTGATAATTTTTCGAACAAATACACCTTCCGTTGTGATCACCCTCAGGAAGTACTGATTAGCCGGTAGGTCTGAGACATTCAATTTAGACTTGTTTGCAGCAGATATCTTAACAATTCTGCCATCAAGGCTAATCAACTGCAGAGCTTCAATGTCGATATTTGAATTTATCGTGATCGTGTGTTGTGCCGGGTTCGGATAGATCTCGATCTGATCTAAAACATTGTCCCTCTGGCCTGTGACAACCTCGGATCCACTAAGGACGATCTCATTCGTCTCGCCGATAATTTCTATCGATCCTTCAACATCATTAACTGCAACAACGTTTTCGACCACCGCCTGAACCACAACATTTTCATCACTGTTCCGGCCTATGATAATGTCTTCAATCGCCAGTGTTATCGTTCCGATACGTCCACTTCCGGTTACCGGAGTCTGATCGGTTCTTGAGATTGCCAGATCCAATCGGTTCATGTCCGGAAGGAACCGCTCAAATGAGATCGCATCGTTATTGGACGTTAACCAGGATGCGTCATCAAATTCAACGGTAGCATCTGATATCAGGACTCCTCCGTCATTGAAATTGATTTGAAATGCCATTCCCGACATAGGAATCATGGTGGCAGTCTGATTGACATAGAGACCTGCCTCAACGATGAGTGTGCCGGAATCACCAGCTTCGTTTCCAAAAAAGAGCGTGTCTGTATTAAAATCTATGCTTACTGAAATTCCAGGTTCAGATGTCATAGGTGTTTCATCAAATTCGTTGTCTGCATTATAATTTTGCTCAATGGCTTCGATATCTGTCTGGTCAATAGTGCCGTCCCCATTACAATCGGCATGCTTGGAATTAACTCCGTTGATACCTGAAGCATTCCAGTCAGCCGCGAAGAAAAACTGTGGCGCAATGGATACCAGTGATCTCGCCGGACCTGTTTCGCCATAGCTAAATCCAATATTCAACAGGTCATAATTGTTTACAACGTAGTTCCTATTGGCATCGCCCGGGAAGACACAATTCATGGAGTCTGTACACAAACTGTCTGTACCGCACAACTCAACATGCACCTCAGTGGTGAGTGTAATAACACACCCGGCCTGATCTGCGATGGTGACGTAATACTGTTGGGAATTAGTAGGATAGAGCGTAATGGTCGGATTGGTTCCAAGGTTTGATCCCCAGTCGTATGCGTAGGGAGGCGTACCTCCTGTTGCCGTCACATTAAGTGTCACTGAATCACCGATGCAGATCTCCAAATTACTTGCGGTAACAGTTGCTGCAAATCCATTGCAATCTGTATTCGTGGAATCGCACGAATACCAGATGGAATCATCATAACCTTCACATTCGGCATAACAGGAATTCTGGAAAGTCAATACCCCACCGTTGGGTGTAGCCACGCAAACCGGGTCATATATTGCAGGACATGCGTCGCAATTTGAAGAGTCCGATTCACAGCTCACCCATTGGGATTGATCGTATCCTGCACAGGTTGCAAAACATGAATTCTCAAATGTGATCGTTTGTCCGGCCGTATTAACGCAAACCGGATCATAAACTGCCGGGCACACATCGCAGCCAGTGGTATCTGTGCCGCACAACTCAACATGCACCTCAGTGGTGAGTGTAATAACACACCCGGCCTGATCTGCGATGGTGACGTAATACTGTTGGGAATTAGTAGGATAGAGCGTAATGGTCGGATCGGTTCCAAGGTTTGCACCCCAGTCGTATGCGTAGGGAGGCGTACCTCCTGTTGCCGTCACATTAAATGTCACTGAATCACCAATGCAGATCTCATTATTACTGACGGTGATAATAGCAGCAAATCCATTGCAATCTGTATTCGTGGAATCGCATGCATACCAGATGGAATCATCATAACCTTCGCATTCGGCATAGCAGGAATTCTGGAAAGTCAATATGTTGCCGCCTGCTGTCGCAACGCAAACAGGATCATATATTTCAGGACAGAAATCACAATTTGTAGAGTCCGGTTCACAGCTCACCCATTGGGATTGATCGTATCCCGCGCAGATCGCAAAACATGAATTCTCAAATGTGATCGTTTGTCCGGCCGTATTAACGCAAACCGGATCATAAACTGCCGGGCACACATCGCAGCCAGTGGTATCAGTGCCGCAGTTCTCAGCCTCCGGTTCCAGGACAGCTGTGTAGGCACACCCATTATCGTCCACTACAACCAACGTGAAAAAAGCGTTCGGTTCAACAAGTGAATGAGTGCTTTGTGTTGTTGCTCCATTATGCCAACTGTAGGAATAAGGAGGGGTGCCGCCGGAAGCTTCCGCAATAAGAGGAATGGTATCTCCAAAACATATGATTGGATCGTTCGGTATATTGATGGCTGCGACCAAACTCTCACACGAGCCGGATACATCGGAGCAAGTCCAGTATTCATATGAATAGACAAGACCACTTATGAATGTTGTGTCGCAATCAGATCCCGCAAT
>JAAENI010000280.1 GCA_024224595.1 Hyphomicrobiales bacterium | reverse complement strand
CCGTGTTTGGTCAAAAGCCGGTTGATCGACTGCGTTGCCTGCGGACGGCCCGGGACAATAACCCCTGCCATCAATTCTGCGCCATAGGCGGCCAGGAGTGAAACAGGCATGGCTTCATTGAGCGTGGTAACCGCCTGAGCGATGCGCGCATCGATCCTGGCAAGTTCCTGCCGCCGCTTGCCAATGGGCTTGTCGCCCTGATCTAAAACCGTTTGGTATTCGCCAACCAGTTTGTTGATCCCTGCAATGGTAGTGGCGTGACGTTGCGCCCCTTCCTCCACTTGTTTGGCGATATCAGCGGCGCGGGCGGATTTTTCTTCCAGCATACGCGTAATTGGGCCGCGCCCGCCATTGCCCCGGCCTGACAAACAAGACACCCGGGGCTCACACTCTGCGTGATAATAAAGATCGTCCTTTGCCGCGCGGATGACCGGCACGATACGTTTGGACCTCGTTGCCTGAGTGTTTCGCGCATCGATAAACTGAACGAGCGTCTGACCATGATCATCCAGCCGCAGGTAACGCACATCGGGCAATACAATGCCTGCATAAGTAAAGGCCCACAAGCAGATGCCGACCGCCAGCATCGATACGATACTGAATATCCCGGCGCTAACAATGCCGGATGCAGCCAGGTCCGTTCCCCAGTCAATCGCAAAACGGTTGATGCTGTAGGAAACCAGCGCCACGACGATGCCAACCATCAATGCCTTGAAGATATCGGCAAACTCATTGCCGGTTTGCAGGTTGAGCATCGCCCATAACGCCAACCCGCCAGCAAAGAGCGGTAGAATTGCAAGCGTCATCCGGTAATAGGGCGGCATCTGTTTCTTGGTAACCGTTCCCGGCGGCATTTGCGCCGGATCGATGGGCAGGGTTTTTGTCTGGTCAATTGGCGCCATGGCGGCCATCCTTTTGTTTGGTGGTGGCAAGTTCGGTTGAAAGAGCATCGCTCGTGCGCAGTCCACGCGTATTTCCAGTTTGTACCACTTGAACGGGCTGCATAATTCAGCCAAGATTCAGGTGGTAGCTGACAATCATTTTTCAGGAGCGATTTTGACCGACACCATCATCCCACAGCTCAGACGTAAATTCCGCCTGCTGATCGAACACGGCCATTACAAGAATCTGGAGGGCATTGCCGGCGCGCTTGGAAAAACACAAAGCGCAATCGAGACCTGGGCAGATGGCAATGTGCGATGGGAAACAGGCCGCATATCAAAGGCCGGCTACTCAGATATGCTGGAACTGTTTCGAAGTGCGATTTCGAAACACCACGACGTCGCCGACATCGAAGCGGCAGTCAAGGGGCGTGTCAGCGATCTGGAAGAACTGTTCAAACCGCCACCCGCTATCTCCCTATCGCGACTACTAAAGCAGGAGGCGGTAACAGATCGTGGCCGGATATGGTTTCCATCCGAAGGCCCGATTGATCTGGTAACGGCGAGCAATGCACCCCGGTCAAGCCCGGATGGCTCGGTTCATCAGGGCAAAGAATTCTGGCTTGAATTTACCGGCGCGGGGCCTGGTGCATATACTCTGGCTCTTCAAAACCACCAACAGAGCTGGGGATTTGTTTCCACCGAGCTGCAATCGAAATCACGAAAGATATTCGTTCCGGGGTTCGAGGATGATGGTTCGGTAGCCACGATGCATGAAGATGACTGGACCAAGATCAACCGCTTCATGGTGTTTCAATCACCGGTACCCTTTCCAAGGGAAATCCTGAACGCAATCAAAGAAGGGCTTCCCGCTGATAAATTCGTCCAACCGTTGGCCGAGTACTATTCGGCCCTGCCATTCGAAAAACGCAAGCTGTTCATGATGCACGTTTTGATAAAACCGAAAGCCGATCATCCAGACTGAAGGCAAATCGTGGTTGAATCAGTTTTTGTTTTGTTTGAATTCAAAATCCTGCAGCGCTATCTTTTGCTCGTTCCGCCGATCGAAAAAACGCACCAGTTCATCACTGATCCCGCCATCTTTCATGATATCGCTAAGGTTGGCTGTGCCATACATCCCCGGAATTCGTCCGCCGATGGTATCAAATTGTTTCAAAACCACATCGTGGATCGCAGGCATATCGTCATGTAATGACAGCACATTGGCTGACGCGGTATGCAGCAGGTTGTGAAGCCTCAGCATTGGTGCCGGATGAGTGTGGCCATCTTTGGTGTCGAGATATTCCTGAAATTTCTCGAACAGCCAAGTCATGGCATAAGCACCGAACAGGGTCAGCCGCAGGCGGAGATTTTCATCGAGAGCCCGAATGCCCTCGATGTTTTCCAAGCTGTGAATCTGAATGTTGCAGTTCCCCCAAAATGCAGACTGATCAGCATCGAACTCAAGGCACTTCAGTTCATCACTGACCGCCAGCTTCTGTCGTTTCCCGGTTACCTGAACTGCGGGAAGTTCCTCGGGAAGTTCATACAACCGTAGCGCCAGATTGTGCTGATGCACATACCCTACGTGACCATTGAAGCAATGCGAAAGTTCGTGCAGCCAGACAAACCGGCTCATCAGAAAAGCCAGATATAGCGACATAACATATCGCTCGTTGTCCCTTGGCGTTAGACGCTGACTATGTTCGTCGTCAACCCTTCCACCTTGTTTGGTGTGATCGATCAGCCAAATTCCTGGCACCCTATCATTCCAGGGAACAGGTGAAGTTTCTTGTGAAGGATCGCCCACATCGGGAAAGAAATCTTGTTGGGTGAAGCAGAACATGGCGAACTCGGTAATCGCCACGAAAAGTGCCGAATGCATTCCAATGTAGTGTGTTCCCTGATACCGGTCAGCAAATGCGTTCGGTGTGTACTTGTCAACAAACCCCGCAACCAGTTTGAAGTCGTCACCGGATTGGTTTGAGCAGCCCAGTGTCCATTGCATCAGTTGAATTGCGCTGATCAGCGAGGTGTGGAACAGGCTGGATTTATCTGAGTCCGTCTCAGTATTGAACGCGGCTTGTGACAGGCGCTCTTTGGCAAATTTCCTGAACTGATCGAAATTGATATCCATGAAACTTCATTTGGGTATCGCTGCAAGGAATGTCCAGATGAAAGCGGCAGCAAAGGAGCTACTCTCATGTTGACATGGGCCAACACCGAGACAATGCAAATGCATCTTGATAAGATCAGCCGCCACGTGGCGCGTAAAGCCCACGCCGTCATTCTTATGGACAGGGCAGGCTGGCACACGACCGGCAATCTCAAAGTACCGAAAAATCTTACCATCATTCTGTTGCCATCTCGGTCTCCAGAACTGAACCCGGTTGAAAATATCTGGTAATATCTACGGCGGAACTGGCTCTCTAACCGTATCTTCAAAGACTATGATGCTATCATAGAGGTAGGATGTGAGGCATGGAACAAACTACTCAAATAACCCGAAACAATCAAATTGATCGGATCACGAAATTGGGCTCATGCAGGTCAGTAATTAGTGCCGTTGGTATAAATTCTGATCTGACAAAACGTTGTAGACTCTACAACGCTCTTGCTCATCATCGAAACAACACTAAGGACAGCAAGAGCATAATGGTATTTATTCAGATCCTTGTTGAGGGTTCTTTAACTTCGTTCGTGGCGACCAACTTGTTGGAAGAATGTAACAGGTTTTCAAAGATTGCTAAAACTGCTTCCAGCTTTTTCTGATTGTTGAGTATTGCTGGAAGGCCGTTAATGGACTGGATGCTTTTTTGTATGTTGTTTGCCCAATTTTTCTCATCATCTGACAAGTTTTCACGGTTCTTAATGTTGGTGATTTTTGACTTGGCAACCTCAAGCACCAGTCTTTTAATTCTGCCTGGATCTATAAGATTTCCATTCTTGTAGTACCAAAGGGATGCGCGAATTGATTCCCCCGCCTTTAAACCTGTATTTGGATTACTCTGTTGAAGCAGATAAGCCAACCGCATGACATTCAACAATCGCACCACATCACGTGGGTTTTGTGGGATCGAACCACTCAACGTATTGACCGTATTAATGAATTCTTCTGTATCAACAGGCTCCGGTGTTTGGGGCGCGGTGACAGTAGCAATTCGATACACCAATATCAAAACAAGGCTGATTATCATCCCCAATGTAGCAAAAAGAACAATATTCAAAATGTCCAGCGACGGGCTTGTGGCCCTAACCTCAGGGCTTGGAATCTCGACAACACGCTCCGCCGTCACCTCTTTTTCCGTGCCCAGTTTAGTTTGCTCGGTTTCAGGCACTGGTTTGCCATCAGATTCAGTTACCCCTTTTTCCGTTTGTGGCGTCAGGATCAGGCGGTCAATAACAATGGCGCCGCCATCTTCCTGCGTTTCTCCCGTCAATTGGATTGAAAACTTACGTTCAGTCTTTGTTGGTTTTTTTTCCGGGTTATTGCTGTTCTGATACAGCGATACACTCAGTCCAATAAAGCTCGCCAGAACCAAAGTACTGATCGAGTGCTCCCTGAAAAACGCCACGATATGCTTCGCGTATTTTGCAAATACACTTTGCTTGGCAACTGTCTCCGCTTCTGAACCATAAGTTTCATTTGTTTCATGTCCGCCATTCAGTTCTGTAATCATTTGGCTGATTTGGTCGGAATCGGGCGTTGGTATCCCTACAGGAAGCGTAACTATTTTTTTAAGATAGTCGCGGCTGAAGCTTTTAGGTACAATAGCACTCGTTTCGATGAAATCTGCAAAATGCATCTCGATGCTGGTAAGGATGTAGTTCCAATCAAAGCCGAGTGCAAAAAACGTCTTTCCCTTGTCATCCGTCGAATTAGCAATCAGATTAACGGCCTTGAGAACTTCCACAACTGCTTCGGGTGAGCATCGATCAAGATCATCAATGAAAACCATAAATTTTTTATCCGCGAGTGCCTCTCGAAAAACAGAAAACTCCTTATTGAACTCGTCCACCGAAGTAATTGAAGCGGCCGATTTTCCCGGTTGAAACAGGTTAAGAAGTGGGGCTTGAAAGGGTTTCAACCAGCGCAGCAAAGTCAATAAGCTACCTGCACCCACAACGCCAATTACGCCAAAAATTTTGGAAATCACGTTGTGGAAATCATTAGCTTCATTTTGTTGAGAGTTCTCCACTCCGAGAAAAACAGCTAGTCCGGTTAATGCAAAGATCCCAAACAAAAGTGCCCTCTGAATATCGCTTGTGCGGCGCCACCTGATCAGCAACATCCTGAAATAAAACACAAGACCCAGTTCCCTCTGCAATTGGGTCGACATTTGCTTCAGGAAGGCTTGTAGAATTTCAGTCTCGTTGCGATACTGCCAGGCATTGAACCAGGCAAAATGAAACCGTTGCGTCTTTGCAAGCTCCGTTTCCACCATGCGCATGACCGAGGTTTTGCCTGATCCCCAGGGCCCGTTCAATGACAATACCAACGGTGGTTCGGTTTCCGCATTATCAATGAGTTGCACCAATGCCTCGACAAGATGTTTAAAGCCCAGCTGATCCTGAGTTTCGACATTGTTGATGGCGTGATCCTTGACCAGCGTTGCCTTTAGCTGAGTTCTCTCTGTGGTATCTGGACGAGAATCTGAATTCGGTGGCTTTTCGTTGGTCATTGGTACTTTGAACAACAACCAGGGCAGGATGCAAAAAATGGTAGCCATTAAAATCACTAAGATGGTCGGTAAACCAAATACAGAACCCAACGGGTAAGAGAACCAATCAAATTCTGCTGCCACTCCTCTATTCCCGCCCACAAATAAGCCATTAAGCCAACTTAGGGAGTTCCAGGAAAACTGAACCGCAAATGTGAATGTAAGAAGAAGAATGAGTGAGATAACCCAGCCCAGCCTCATAGAAAGGGATACCTTTGCCACATTGTTGGCCTGCAATCGTTTCCAGTTAAACGCTGTGTAAGCACCCAGGCTTGAGTAAAAGGCGATCCACATGAAGAAAAAGAAGCTATAGTCTAGGCGCTTATCCAACACCGCCACTGGGGTATAAATTACTTCCGGTTTCTCGGACGCAATCTGAGGCAGGTTTTCAGCGTTCACGCCGATAAGTGCTGTCTCACCGGCTCGGATGGGGAAAATATCATTTTGGTTTTTGATTGCTTTGCGAACGCCAAACAGACGCTGAAACTTTTCAAACCATGTCAGCGAATATTGACGTTCTTCCGATGATGAGACGCTTTTCGGCTGAGAAAGATACACATAGTTAATAGTCCTCAGGGATCGTAGGTGAGGATAAGCCTTCTCAACCGCTCCAAAAAATGCATCTTTACCAATTTCATCCGCATCATTAAGCTGCAGAAATGACAACTGATTCAGCCCAAGTTCTTCAGCTTTTATCAATGTCAGTAAAATTGCGTTTTCGGCAACCCTGGCACGGGCCTTCGGCGCAAGACGGTATTCAACTATGGAGTCCCCTGCACCTAGGAACTTTGGAAAGACTGTCGCGTAAAAAAAATAATGTTCGTTAACGATGCCTGCTGCAACTGAATCTCCCAAACGTACGAAACTTCCATTCCCACCAAACGTATATTCCTGACCAGGGTTTGAGATATCACGCATTTTTTCCCTGGAAAATGAGGCATCGATATCGGTGGCTAGGCGAGCCAAGTCGTTTGATACCTTATTATCCGGAGTTTGATTTGCTGTGGGACGTTCCGAAAACAGACTCCCAAGTTGATCAATAACACCGAGATTAAACAAATCTCCACCAACGAAGATAGCAATCCCATTACCATCAGCGGTGAAATTCGCCTGTTGGCCCCGAGCTTCATTGAGCGCTACTACACGTCCCGTGATCACCGACGTCCCTAAGAGAAGGGATAGAGAGCTGACTATTGTGACAACAATCAATGCAAAGAATGGTATCGCGAAAAAGACTTCCATCAATGCACGATGGTTCTCATCCTGTGCAGGCTTTTCTGAATCAGCGGATGCTAATTCCGTTTTTGGCTCTGTAATGAGCGTGTCGAGGCGCGCTCCCTTAGACACTCCACCCTTCGGAATTTCACTAACTATTGATGTTTTCTCGTCCATATCAAAGCCAACGCTGATAACATATTTACTTCAGCTCAAGTTGAAGCGTTACAGCTTGTTGTGTCAAGTATAGTCCATGTCTGAAAATGTTATAATAAAACAGGATAAGTTGCACAACACTTGAACAAAAGTGTATGGGCGGATTCAAATTCGAAGTGCGCATTCTTACACGCCGTAGACGACAAAAACCATTTCCTGCCAATTGGATACCAGAATGCGCACTTCGTTCTTGAGAGTGCCATGCTCTTCTGTGGAGAAATAAATCCTGCAAGCTATATTTGTTCGTCGAGTATGCAACAAAATCAAAATCCGAATGCTTTCACAGCAAATTGTCAGAGCCTTGTATACCGTATGTATGCGGCCTCCACAAATATCCAGAATGACGAACGCTACCGTTGCATTTCGATGATAGGTCAAATGGCAGTATTGGGCCATGGGTACCAGAATGAAAAATGTAAATTTGTGGTAAAGTGGGCTCCAAGCCGCCGAAAGCCATTTGTGAATTTCCCGAATCTCAATGATCGCCTCCAGGTGGTAGGGCAGGCATATTGCAATTTGTCGGATAACTTTTCCCCCAGTCTGTCATTCTCCAGTTTGCAAGGTAATAACAATTGTCCGGCTGTCCGGGCGGGCTGTCATAAACCGAACCAACAAGTTGTTTCGGCCCTTCGGGTGTCCATCCCTGACAGAGAATTCGTGTTGGCGATATCGCCAACTGGTTCGTTTAGTGTTGGGGAGGCCGGGAGGCTCTGCCTCTTCTCTCCCCAAAAGAAAAATAGACACTGACCGTGGCTCACTGCGTTGCGCCCGCACCGTCCCCACAAGTGGGCTCAGCATCGATTTTTCTTTTCCCCTCCCATCTCCGTCCTCGACCGGAAGCAGGGTTTCATGCGCAACCCAGTTTCCATTTGAAGGAGGAAAAGATGAGCACAATTCTATATGCACAACCCTATGACATTTCAGCCGAAGGCTTCT
>JAAENI010000279.1 GCA_024224595.1 Hyphomicrobiales bacterium | reverse complement strand
TTGACCCAATCTCGTGTACCCCCTGAACAGTTTCAATTGTTTATACTTAACGGTGGGCTGACTGAATTTGCAATGAGTTCCCAAGAAACAAGTTTAAAGTTTTGGTTTTCATTGCCGTTGTCCCCATCCTGAACAACAAAAAGACCACCTGGAAATTGTGCATTTAACGCCAGATTAGTCACATCAATCCCATCCGTTCCGCTAACTGCGTCTATGCCATTAGCAGCTTCAATCTGGAACGTCGTGATATAATCGTTACTGTTTTCACGTCGATAAATGACATATGAATCATTGCCCTGGCTAGAAGCTATCAGGTAGCCCTGTCCATTACCTGCATCATAAATTGCCAGACCCTCAACATCTGCGGTCAGATGCCCTTCTGAACCGGTGGTGTCTACAACGACACGACCATCTCCACTGTCTGGCTCTGCCCCATATTTCCAAATGGCGACATTTTCTTCACCAATGTAAAGATCGCCTAATTCATCATCAGCAACACAACCCTCGGTGATAGAACCGACTGAGAGATTGCGAACAAGTGTGGCATCAACCTTGCCCTGACCATCTTCAAATACCTCCCACTGCTCAACATCTCCCCTTTTGTCATTGGCAATGAAATAATATTTGCCGGTTATAGAGCTGGCATACATGCAGGCACCATAGGGTTCCGAGAGACCGACCGTAATTTTGCGGGCGGCAATGTTCTCTAGCCGGCGGGTTTCGGGATTGGCTTTATAGATTGCAATGCTGTTGTCGGAACGATTGCCACCCGCCACAAGGGTGATTGGCTGACCTTCTAGCATAAAACCATCCCGCAAATCTACGTTGTTTATTTCACCATCAGATACAAATTGAATTTCTGTGCCATCTAAATCGTAAAGTCCAAGACCCGCATCTTTGTTGGTGCCAATCACGACGCTTAATGCAGGGTCAGTTGGATGAATCCAAATAGCCGGATCGTCTGCTGAATCACCACTGTTTTGCACCGGGTCTGTTTCTACGGCTGCCACAACTGTTCCAATGGGAACGGCCGTTACAACAGCAGTCGGTGTGGCGGTTGGCGTTCCAGACAGCGGCCCGTCACTCTGAGTAATGGGCAGCCACACAACAACCGTCGGTTCAACATGAGAAACAGCAGAATCTGCCATTACCAACCCGAACCGAACCAGGAGGAACCCGCCCAACAAAAAAACAACTAACAAAATAACAAACAACCAATTACGCATAAGCCTTCTAATTTACTCGGACAGAGAAAATCTCCGATCCCTA
>JAAENI010000278.1 GCA_024224595.1 Hyphomicrobiales bacterium | reverse complement strand
GGACAATCGAAGGCATCGGGACCGTTACCAAGAAAGCGATAATCAACGTTATGCGCTTTATATTCCGTTCCGTCCGACATGGCGCAAAAACCAAAGGGCGACAGCGGTTTTGGGAACCTGGTAATGCGTTTGATCATGTAGCGGTAGGCATCTGAACATCCAGATGGAAATCCGCCAGCGATACACAGGATTACCTTGCAATCCATGTCGTAGGCATAAGCCTTTTCGGCCTGCAATGTTGTGGCACCAACAATGAGTGTGGCCATAAATGCCAATCGCCGGGATAGTTTCAAATTCATAAGTTCTTCCTTTGTCTCAATAGTCTCAGGCCCACTGCATCCAATTTCTGCTAATTTGTTGGTACACGCTCGAAAACTGCCGTTTTAATTCCCAAAGCCGCATATAGGCGTTTCATCTCCTCATCGAAAACAGCCCGGGTGACACATTGATTTTGCACGGGCGAATAGATTCTTTCCCCGCATTCCAGGACTGCGCGTGAGTCTGCTTGAAATCGTGCTAAAGTATT
>JAAENI010000277.1 GCA_024224595.1 Hyphomicrobiales bacterium | reverse complement strand
TTGTGCAGCTTCTGCTGACGTGATTGCCCGGTGTGATTGTGAGGTGTTTTTGATTGATGATGAAAGCCTGTCGCGAATAATGGCCGAAAAACCCGATATAGCCGTTGGAATTTTACGACTGTTAGCTTCCACCAACCGATTGCGCAGGGAACAAAATGCCGCATTTGCTGCTACAGGAGACAGTTCCGGCTCTATTCGTGATATTGAAGTACTGCTTTGCCAGGAACACAAGATGCTGAGCAAGGCTCAAAAATTGCGTTATGAGGTATATTGCGCTGAACTGTCTCGCAATTCACCCAATGCGGATCACGAAGAAAGAACCATATCCGATGAACTTGATATTTTTGCCCACGTGTTCATTGCCCGGTTGAATGGCAGTACTATTGGCACGGCGAGACTAAATTTATCGAGTGAAGGATCGATCGGTTACCTGGCGGAGTTGTACGGGATGAATAAAACACACCATCATCCCAAACGCACGGGAATTGTAACCAATATGGTGGTCAGCCAACCATATCGCCGCTCATTGGTGGCGCTGCATCTTGTGGCTGCTGTGATGCGCTATGGCAATCGGTTTGGTGGCAAATACTGCTATATCGATTGCGTT
>JAAENI010000276.1 GCA_024224595.1 Hyphomicrobiales bacterium | reverse complement strand
GCCTTCCAGAAAGGTTTTGCCATCAACGCGATCACTGTCCTGCCCGTAAAGCTTGCCAGGCTCTCCCTCACGGGTGACACCGTCACGCTGGATGTATCTCAGATGTGCACGCGCCGCGCCGAGATCACCGCTCTTGATTCTCGTGAACCGTGCTTTGATGATAACACGCCGTCTTCCAGGTTGGAAACTTCGCACACGTTGAGCAGCTGCTACAGAATATCCTCTTCCTGACTTGCTGCCAGTGAATGTCGGTCTGCGGCTTCTTGATTTTGGTTGGGCGGTTCGCCTGATATCCTGGACAATGCGATTGAGGTATTTTTGGTTCTTGCGCCCAGACACTGACCGAATACGCCCAAGCTTGGGTTGAAACTTATCTGAAGCCATTATGTCGTCTCCCAGTTATAGTTGTCTGGTATTGAAATTGGGATGGCAGCACAGGATGCCAAGATGGTGTCAAAAATCACCTGTGATTGCAGACGTTTGGGATTGGGGTGGTGCCAACCGGATATTGGTAGCACCAAATGAATTGAACAATTCCAATGGCTTTGCCATCCCCCGGCACCATCTCTTTTATCTTGCCCTCCCAATCCTCAATCTCCACCCATCCGCATCCACCCTAATTTTCAAATACTTTAATCAGATACAAGCCAGACCGGCATTACCGTACCGATGACAGAACATGATTTGATTACACCAAAATACCGCCCGTCAAAGGAACCTGGATGT
>JAAENI010000275.1 GCA_024224595.1 Hyphomicrobiales bacterium | reverse complement strand
GTTCTTTTTTCAGCAATTCAATTGGATTGGTATCAACAGCCAGCGCGGATGAGACCGTTATTGATAGTCAGAATTCAGCTTCGAAAAATTCCGGGAAACAAGTTTCAGACAGGGATCAATTGCGGGGCATTATTGACCACGCTGCTGACAATCCAATTATCGGATTTCGAGTTGGAAAAAGTACTCTGCCGGTTTCTGATATTCGAACGGAAAAACGAGACCCGGCGGAAATAGCTGTTACCCTTGATACGCCTGAGCTATTGATCGACCAGGTAGTGACAGGACAATCTAGCCGATCAATGCTTTTTCAAAAGTTTGATTCCAACGGTTCACCGATGAGCCATCATCAGGAATATACCAGGCCAAACGCAAGGTCACTGACTTCCGGCATCTGGAATGCAATCAATTTAAATCCCTATCCCGGGGAATAATGACGTTCTGTGGGCAACAAAATATCCGGCAAAGTCTCTTAGGCAATCCATTCGATATCAAAATGAAAGCCTGATCAGCACGGGTATTCTTAATGACAGCTGATGAGCGAATCCGCGTCGTTCAATTGCTGGTAACCCCGCAAATACAATGCGGCGCGCTCACCTGCCAGAGATGCCATAATCCGACAATGTATTGTGGTTGAGGGAAATATCGCAGTCAAATCTGGCACGTTGACGCACTCGTCCGCATCCGTTGAAATTGATGACAAATCCTGAACTATGTTTCTCGGGCAGCGCTCAAACTCAATCATGGTTTGGAGCACAGCGGTTTCGACCGCAACACAAAATTCGCCTTGATATTGGGGCTTCTACCGGTGGGTTTACGCAGGTATTGCTGGAAAAAGGTGCAAAACATGTATATGCCCTTGATGTGGGAAACGGGCAAATGGAGCCAGGGATATCCGGGTAACCGAGTTGTCAGGTGTCAATACCAGTGAACTTTCAATTGATCATTTAAACGGTGAACGTCCGGAATTTCTGGTTAGTGATGTCAGTTTTATTTCACTGAAACCTGCGCTTCCCCCTGCCCTACCCATCGGGCAATCGGTAGCAATAGGCATTTTCTTGTCAAAGCCGCAATTCGAAGTCGGGCGGGAAGATATTAGTAAGGGCGGAATAGTATGCGATAGGGAAACCGGTGCGAATGCCGCCGATAACATTTGCAGTTGACTGGACGAGCAAGATGGCTGGCAGGTATCTGAATTAATGGAATCCCCGATTGTTGGAAGTGATGGGAATCACGAATACACAGTAGCGACGGTAAAGATAAATGACTGAAATACTGGTAATCGATACTCTTGGACATCAGGGTGATGGCGTGGTGCAGACTGCCAACGGACGGACCTTTGTGCCCTTTGCTCTTGCCGGAGAGCGCGTAGAAGTGACAAAATCTTCCGGCCACAGGAAGCTCGTAAAAATTTTGCAACCTTGTGATGATCGCATTGAACCTATTTGCCAACACTTTGGCCTGTGCGGTGGCTGCCAGGTTCAGCATCTTGACCGTAAGCCTTATCTCGCCTGGAAACGGCAACTGGTTGTAGATGCTCTGACTTCAGCCGACATCAATGTGCCGGTTGAGCCTGTGGCGTCCTTTCCAGACAACCAACGCAGACGGGTGGTATTCAGTGCGACCCACACAAGTAGCGACGTGCAGTTCGGATTTGTTCAAAGGTCCACTCATAATGTTATCTCCATTTCAGAATGCCCGGTTATTACCCGAAGAATTTCCTCTAAACTGGAGGTAATCAAAAAAGTTATCCGACCAATCTTACCGGCAAAAGGCGTTACCAGCATCCATGTTCTCGAATGTAACAATGGCCTTGATATCCATCTTGATGCCCACAGTAAACTGGCGGAGAAAGCCCGACAGTCTGCTATCCGGATTGCGCTGGAAGAAAACATCGCCAGGCTTTCATTTGGCGATGAAATACTGATTGAAACAAAACGTCCGAAACTGACAATGGGAACTGCAGAAGTTTGCGTACCACCCGGATTATTTGTGCAGGCGGTTTCTTCGGCTGAACAGGCGATGGCGAAATTGGTCGGTGATCATCTGAAAAGCTGTAAACAGGTCGCTGATCTCTATTGCGGTGCAGGCACCTTCGCTTTGCGCCTAGCGGAAAATTCTACGGTATTGGCTTGTGAAAATAATCAGTCAGCCATTGATGCGCTGGATGAAGCATGGCGCGATACAGGTGGAAGATTAAAACTGATACGAACCCAAAAGCGCGATTTGCATGTGCGCCCGGTTATGGCTGAAGAATTGAAAAAAATACAGGGCGTGGTTTTTGATCCGCCGCGTGCAGGTGCCCAGGCGCAAACCCAACAGTTGGCACG
>JAAENI010000274.1 GCA_024224595.1 Hyphomicrobiales bacterium | reverse complement strand
GGCGTTTGATATGGCCCATCAGACATTCAAATGCACTTACACCTTCCTCTGTAACTTATGATTATGGGCGTTTGATATGGCCCATCAGACTTTCCTGGTTGGATTAATCGTTGGATAGTGAACTTATGATTATGGGCGTTTGATATGGCCCATCAGACGCAACAACCGTATGTTCCTGGATTCAAGTAGCTTATGATTATGGGCGTTTGGTATGGTCCATTGGCAGCTTGCACCATATTGTAGAAAGAAGATCATCACCCGCAGTTGGGGTGGGCGGGCGATTTGTGCAATAATCAATTATTTATAGTCAAATCTGCCCGGGTTCATCGATATCAGGCTCAACTCCAAAATGCAGGGCGTTTTGCCCGGAATCCGGCCATCTGGGATAGCCTTTGGCCTTTCTGGTTCGAAATTCCGAGTAGTCGTTAAAGGGCCTGAAATTTCTTTTCAATGAAGGTTCTTTTAATCCCCCGACGCCCTTCTCAGCCTTGGAGTTGGTAAAAAGCAGAAGATTGCGTACCGCATTGTCAAAACACGTTATATGCTCTTCACGCGACAGGTTCTGGGTATCTCCATCCAAATATGCACCAATCATTGCCTCGCCCATATGTGCTTTGAAATTCGCGATGCAATCCTGGCAATCTTGTTGTGAAAACTCACCGTCATCCAATACCTGTCTGGTTGGAGCCTCTTCTGAAGGCAGTTTTATCAATCTTCTCAACCTCAGATTTCTCGGTTTCAATTGGCCATACCAGAACGCTTTCAACCTGCCCGCTGAATGATGATGTTTACCACCTTCGGGTGAAAAGGCTCCCTCATCTCCCAGAGACAAAACCCATAACAGTGCACCAAGCTCTAAACGGTGCAAATTATGAAACTTGATACTTCCGGAGAATATTGCTCCTCTATCAATAAATTTCAAAGCAGTCTGGGTGGCAGTCAAATTGCCACCTTCCGTAACTCTGAACACAGGATTGTCAAACGGATAAGCAAATTCTTTTACCGGATATCGTTTGCGACCATTGATAATACTTTTTTTGCTGTCATAACCAAAATCACACCAATCTCTCGCTGCATCCTCGCCCCATCCACTGACATGATGCAGATAGGTCGGAAAATACCCCAACCTGGGCTCCATCTGCGTAATCCTGATATATTGATTGCCCGCAGGATATACTGGTGCATCAGATGATGCGCTGGCAAAGCCAAATTTGATTCGTCCCCTGAAAGCTTCGCTGTTGTCACCATCTTCATCCACATAGCCAAACAATGCTCGATCCCAGTCCAGTAAAATCCCCTGCTGGTCACTGGGTGGAACCTGGGATCTGTTGGCAACCTGCCGCACCGAATAATCGGCAGGAACCCGCATCATTTGAGTCATGCCGATCGCCGCAACAGCTTTTCTGTTATCCTTGAAGGCACACCAAACCGGAATACCCGGAGGTGTATCCCATTCGCGGATTCTTCTGTGCTCAGGATTCAATATCAGACCGGAGGATTTCTCAATAGCCTCTCGCTGATTGATCATTACCGCATAATCTTCAAGCCACGGAGCAAGATTACTGTCGGGCCTCAGCGCTCTGCTGCTATAGGCTGAATGGGCGTCAAAAAATGGTTTTATAAAGGCTTTAGGTAGTAAAACAGATTGGGAGGCAGCGAGAATTTTTTCGCGGTCATTCAGAGGATAAAAAACATGCTGGTGATTCTTCCGTGTACCAAAGGCACCCGACAATACAAGATGCTGATTTACAAAGCCGCCAGCATTTCCGAATCGCGTACCATTGGCAGCGACCGGATTGGCCATCAACTTTCTGTTTGCGTCCGCGTGAATCCAAGCAAGGTTTTTGTGATCACTGTTATCGCCATCATTATACCCCAAATCACCGCTGCCACCCAGTTCCCGGGATGTCAGTTTCTCACTTCTACACAAAGTGAGTCTCCATCGGTTGTTTTCCGGTTCAAATGAAAGCCAGGCTGATTTCAGATCATTGGAATATTTGTGCTGCTGATATTCTGGATTTCTCCAATGGGCCGTTTTATCATTGATTGGTCCAAGGGCGGACCAGGTGCCGATTCGCATAACTGCCCGTATCATTCCGCGTAAGGTTTTTCCGGGCAGTATAAATGGCGAATTTGGATCGTCATCGCGCAATCGCTTGGGATTGACGAAATCATCGCCCTTGCCAATCAATACCGGGGTGGCTGCCAACCACTCCATCGATATTGTTCCGCAATATCCTCCCGCGACTGGTTTATCATGAGATGGGCCGTTCTCTTCCAGTTTCCACGGCAGGATCTGCTCATTCAGACTAATAAACCGGTAATTGCAAATGATATCTTCGAATTCATTGTACCATGGTTGGATCATTGCACTACCTCATCAGATGGTAGAATTTCTGATCCTGCTGTAATTTGCGCGTCAAACCAACCAAATCCGGTGCCGGTCAGCGCGCCAAATTCGATGCCATCCGCCGTAACCTCGTCAATCAATTTGCCAAACAGATCCAAGTCCTCCTGTCGGTTGTTGCCCATTCTTGATGTGTCGAGGAGAATGCGTATGGAGTAGCTCTGGTTATTGGCGGCTTCGACTGAAAACACTGCGCCGTATATAATACCAGCTGATAATTCGTCAATCTTGATGCCGTCATATATTGCCCGATCTGAATTGGGAGACCTGCTGGCTACCCGGTCAATTGCCACAATACCTGCATTTCCCGGCAGACCGAACAGTCGTTGCGTGCTCGTCAAATCAGAGCATTTGCTGTTAGCAGAAAACTTCAGGTCGCGATTGTCCTCTTTGTTGCGATCATTCCAACAAAGGCTTTGCTCCAGAAATGCACATCTTTCTCTCAAAACCTGACGAACCGTTTCACCTGTCATTTCAGCGGACGCATCTGCGGTCCTTTTTCGAAACGATTTATCTGCATCCGCCAACGAATTTTGCCCTCCCATCCCGTCACCTATGATGAACGGACTGGTTGCGATTAACGTCATATCCAAGCCATTTGCCGGCAGCGCCGCTGGTGCCTTTGGAACTTTGATATTCCAGTTGGTTTCACTGGAGACAAAATCAGTTTTGGAACCATCAAATCTGGTTTCTGTGACCTGAACTTGGTCGGATGAAATGTGAACTTTGCCGCGCTTGGTTTGCTTTCCGCCCAGCTTGAACCCATCCAAAGCGATTAGTTCAACAAGAAGTTGATCCAACTCATTTTTGGCTTCATCAATTGTCCCATAGATGCATCCGGTAACCTTGAAACGTGTCCCGACCGGAACATACTCGATTGAGAAAAGTTTCTGATTCTCAACCGAGCCACTGCGCCTCCCAATTGCGTTGTGGGTATCAATATATGTGCATTTGGCGCTATTCCAGAACGGTAAACTGGTTGGTTCTTCAACCGGATTTGAAATCCACTCCCCGCCCCACAGGTAGCACCGGCTACCGGTCCCCATCTCCTCCCGATTGTGCCGGGGGGCCTCTTCACCAAACAGAAACCTGGAATTATTTTTCCGCTTGAATATCCCCTTGAGGGATGATCCAGGCAGGAATGGTTTATGCATGTTGTCACGCAAAATAATCGACACGAGTTTGTCTCTATTTAAGTTGCTGCCATCAATGGGTTCTTGCTGGCTGGAAGTGTATTTACCAGCGGGCTCGGCAAGCAGGTGACTTAATAGAACATCCTCACCAGTACCAATATGCACATCGCTAATGCATGTTAATTCGAATTCAAAATCCTGGATACACAAAAACGATCGATCCACTACGCATCCTCCTCTTTGCCATGTGAACCACCCAACGTCGCAATATCAGCCGATCCAACCATGATTTCTCCATATCCATTCTCTGGCACAAAGGGGCAATCTTGCCAGTCCCGCCCTGACACCGGAACAGGTAATCCATTGGAAAGGAAAGTTTTTACCGCTTCTGCGAATTTAGGAGCTGCGGCTTCTGGCACCGACAATACAAACACGCTTCCTTTTGATGTCATCATATAGGGCATATATTCCTCAGAATTTGAACCACCTTCCCTGAAGCGCACTGCCTTGTCTCCACCTACAAGAATTTCACTGGCAAAATGTTTTTCCAGCACCAGCCCGTCCAAAGGGTGGTTCAATATTAAATTGAATGCACGAAGAAAATAATTTTCGTAACTTTGGGCGCTATTGCCCCAATTGGCAATTCCCGATAACTGGTCGGAATCAAGCAGCCAGGAATCTGATTGCAGCACAATTCTTGCTTCAACCCGTTGTTCAGCAGGCGAAAGTTGTACATTTGCAGCATGGGGCTGCACTTTAACAAGCACACAATCAGCCTCGGCCTGAGATTTTCCCAGTGTTAGTAATCCTGTATTTTCGATCATCGCAACCAACTCGGCTAAGCGCCCATGCAACGCATCATCGTCGTCCAGATCTGGTGGCAGGCTTATTTCACACAACCAGTGATTGTCATCAGCAACAACATATTGTTGACTGAATAGAATACCACTTGCCGCAGTCCAGTTTTCTGCTGAAACTCCAGTTCTGTTTCGCAGATATTTTCTCAGTCCAGTCGGTCTAAATTGCTGTTCGGTGACGCGCAGGTCTTCAGATTTGTGCCCTGGAGCGGGAACAATATCAGCCTGAAGATTTGCTACATCAATCATGGTCAGGTCAGACAAATAGGCATCCTGGGCGCTCTTAATAATAATTGCAGATTTGGGCAAACAAAAAGGGCGGTCATTATGCGAGACAGGGGCTGGTAAGGCATGGTTGATCCGCATTTTCGATAGACATTCCGAATATTCATTAAGGCAGCCGGCAAGGGCCAATTGCCGGGCTATCGTTCCCTTGATCAGTCCACCGGAAATTTCTTCTCTCCCCACATAGATGTTCTCGTTGTGTATTTCAGGCTCAACCAGCAACGGTTCTTTGGGTTTTACTGAAATGAGAGCTTTTCCATCAATTTTCCTGGCACTTTTTGGAGGTTTCAGAGATGCTCCGTTGACTTCCTGCCAAGGTTGAATTCTGATTGAAATAGATTTCCCGTGGCCGATCGATTTCATACTTCCAAACGCACGGATGAATTTGGGTGCAACATTCATGCCGCGATGCAAACGTTTTGCCCCACTTGCAGTACCAAAAAACCGCACGCTTCCCTCAAAGGTCAGCTCACTCCCATGCTGATCTATTAATTCGATTACCTGTAGCGAGCCTTGTTCGTTTGAACCCGTTTCGTCGTTAATCTTGATCCTGGTTGTCGAACCATTGATTTTGGAATTCTGGTTCTCTAACTGGCAGTCAAAGATTCGAATTAACGCTCGATCCTCCAGAATGTTGATCGCATTTTCATCATATGCCTCAGTTTGCCTTCCATCGTGATACCAGTGCTGCAAGTCATCCAAATCTGGAAGATCGCACGCCCTGTCTTGCCCATCTAATGCTGTTGCAATTTGTGTCAGGATAATTTTGATGTAACCCGCCAACTGATAACCGGACAATATTACATTTCCAAGATGGTCTCTGAGAATTGACAAATCATTTCCGCCGACCTCAGTCTGCATGCCACTGGTTGTAAATGGCGACCTTAGCGTAATCTTGATTGGGCAACGATAGAGGCGCACTTCTTCACTGTTGTTCATGTTGCCTCATGCTTGGTTGTCTCATCCATCGGTTCATCAGCTACGTTTTCACCACCGGCCAGCAACGACCAGAGCTTTAACGTATGGTGTAAAAAGGCCGCGGGCGCATCGGCTGAATAATTGGTGGATTCCATAAAATCGAACTGGTCAATTGGAGATAAGCTACCGTCGATTCCAGGTGCCAGATACCCCCTCTTCTCGAGTAAATCATTGGCGAAATCAGAGATTTCCTGCTCTATAACACTTCGACATTCTCCAAGTCTCCCGGCCTCTGACAACTGATCATGCAGTCGCATCAATTTCGCCCGCGGCACGCCGACTGTTTTCTCGCCGCTGACACCGCGCAACTTCTTCATTCCGGCTAAAACTTCTGCAATAATATTCATCTCAATTGAAAAGAATTCTGCTTGCCGATCTTTTTCAATACCCAACAAGGCTTGGCGCTCATCCTCAAGACCGCGGGTCGGCAGATCCAAAGTACCCTGAAGATTAATATATTGAAGCTGGTTTTTGTCGCGGCCTCCAGGCGCCGCCTTACATAAATCAGCAAGTTCAGCCGCCAGTTTGCGAGCATCTCTGATTGGAAACTTGTGACTGCAAACCAGCAACCCCAGCGCGTGGGTCAAAGTACTTTCATCCATCTTCCAATGGTTCTCTGCAAGATTCTCAGACAAATCCACAAGGACAGTTTCAAGACACCATGCTGGGAATACAATAATGGCCTCATCGCCACCCCATAGAAGCGTTTCAAAACGGAACACCGGCAGCGAACGCGATTTCCCATCCTGTTTTTTTCGTAGCGGATCATGGGAAAGAAAATTGTCATCGCAAATCCACTTTCTGATCAGGCGGTCGAGTAGTTCATTTCGCTTTCTTGAAATCATTTGTGAACCGCGTGACAATTCCTCAATGCCCTGTATTGCAAGGTTTTCGAACAGACGGCCAAATGCATTCCCATCAAAATACAAGACACACATTTTGGACCCAACAATATCGCTCACATGTGTGGGAGGATTTTCGATAATTTCCTCAAAACTGTCCGCAAAAGAAACATTGGTTTGAGCATACACATCCACATCAATGCCAAATTGGTCCAGATAATATTCTTTTCGCCGGCTTCCCCGCCCCAGTTTTCGCCGCAGAGCCGTGAACGAAGACATGGGAGTGAGGCCCGATTGTTCATCTGTGTCCGTGGGAAGAAAATAAATCGCATTACGCGGCCTGAGATTGTCCAGCTTACAGGGCATCGCTCTGTTAAATTCCGGAGAATCACTGAACTCAAGTTGTCTGGAGGGAGCGACCATCGTAAATGTCTGCAACCGTTTGACTGCGAGCATATTCCTCAATGTTCGCCAATCGTTTGAAAGACAATCGGTTGCTGGCGTTGCGGCTGACAATATCGTCAAATCCGGCAATATTAATTCCAGTAGTTCTTCGGCATCCTCTGGCCCTCCACTGGCATAGTTTGGTGCCCAGTGATTGGAACCCGGAACATGGGCGGTATGGCAGACCTCCAATAATCTATCTAATTCTGCTTGTTCTCCGTCAAAGCCTGTAATGTCGATCAGTGCTTGTGAGGCATCGCATATCAAGAGACTGGCAATGACGCTATCGGCATTTAATTTCGACCTAAAATTATCAAAAACCAAACGCGGCGCATTTAACAATGCTCGGCTTCCACCGCGAATAACAGACAGGTCATTTGTATCATAAATGGCATGACCAAACCCCGTTGCCATCAACTGAACCCGAAAATTGTTCTCCATTCCGCCTCCCTGCTACAGCCAAACACCAGCACATACCCGACAGTATTGCAACCCAAATGTGCAAGCATAAGGACTGGATCAGCCAATCATAGAATGACTGATGCGGTGATGATTTTGGTGGAGACGAAGATGCGCAGTGCGATTTGAAATTTGCAAAACGGTATTAGCCACCCCAACATCCAGACTAATGTTCTTCACTGTGGACATAACAGAGAAATCAATTGATCAAATCAAACATCAGGTCATCCAAGGGCTCTATTCTGTTTATTTTCCATAGATTTATTTAACCAAATATCATTACTTTCATCATTCCACTGACATAATTTCAAGCATTTAACCCCAGGAATATGTTAAATAAAAAAAATCAATGTGCTGGGTGATCATTCATGGCACAATTAGTCCAATCAAAATCAGCAACACACATTGGGAACATCAAAATGGATGAATATCGAATTTTTCATACCGGCAGAAGTGAAAATGTCGGCCTGGTATTGGCGCTATCTGAAGATCAATTGAATGGAAATGCCGCACGTTCAGCATTGCGCCATCATATGGGTGCCAGTGAGGAAAAATTGTTTGCTGCAAAGATCATAAACACAGTTCTGCTTGAGCTAAAAACAGACAAACACGGGCGCATAGAGGCTCTGCGACTTGAGGTGCCTGGTCAAATAGAGGGTTTTGGTAGATATAACTCTTGCAGCACGCTATTGACCGAGATTGGCAACTTTGACGGGCTTACGGGAAAATTGATTGATGAAGACAATTCATCGATATTCTATGTGAAAAGAAAAACAGGGAAAACAAAAGCAGACGCATCCCTGCAACTGGACCAATTGACCGATAATTTGCTGGATCGTTTTTTATTTCTGGCAAGGCCCGTTGCCAGGTATCGAAGCTCATTCTTCGTACCGTTGCGAGATAAACAATCAGACGGTTCAAACATTGGGGATGCGGTTAATGGCTTGCTTCGCGCAATTAACATCATCAATGATAAGTCTGCATATGCAAGGCTGAGGCAACTTTGCCGGCAAGGTAAAAATTGGCACTTCCTACCCCCCGAATCCCGCGAATTGCATTATTTCAGTAGAGATATTCGTGGGGCTCTTGGAGCACAAAAGTTCAATGGTTCAAAAGGCCATCAAGGTGCTCTGGAAAGTTTCCAATATCAATTGGACAAAGACAATGCCAATCGAATTTCCCTTAATAAAGACACACAAATTTGGATTTCCGGCATAAAAATGCATTTCAGTTGTGAAAACATTATCTTTTTGGAAGTGGAATGCGCCCATACAGCAATTGGCGCAAATCAGCCCGATATGTTTGAAAATGAAATTGATGCAGCATTTGCCAATACTCAGCCGAATAAATGCCAGAATGAGAATATTTACAAAGAAAACAAAGACAGGTTACTAAAAATTCTCGGGCATGAAACATCCAATAAATGTCTGTGGCGTTATTACATGTCAGGAAGCGCCACAAACAGGCAATGTCTGAGTTTGGCGCAAGCGATGCAATTGAACAATCTTGTACGATTCACAAAATTGACATTTCAACATAACCTTGAACGCGTGTTTGAACTTGAGACACAATCCATCGAAAATGGGGAGTTTCAACAATTCAACGATAACAATGACTTGCCAAGTAATCCGAACACTTTCGGAAACAATTTCGAAAGCCTGATCAAACAAGTTTTCAACCTTAACTTGAATGGGCAAGCACAATCCTCCCTGGATTGTCTTGGTCTTGAAAAATTGGGCGATGACAGGGCCTTGGTTATTTCATCAATCATAATGGATGGAAGGCCATTTGAGGCAGGCGGCAAAACCGATGCTGTGTTTTCAAGGATTGGAATGGTTGATGGTCCGGGAACCAGTCATGCTTATGATGATCAAATCTCAATGAGTGACCTGACTAGCTTTGCCTATCGCAGATATTGGGATTTGGGCAGTCATTATTTGATTTCAGCTCACTCCTTTGTTTTTTGCGGTTTCAGAAATCACTCTGTTGCCGTAGAAAATATGTTGGCATTCAGCGAGGAGCTTGTTCACCAGAATCATATGCGGACGATCTACCGAAGAATGGCTTTGTATGCGTATTTTTTAAGATTCAAATTACTGGCAATTGCGCAGGATATTCGTATGGCCCATGGACAGATGGAAAAAAACTCAGAAGCTCTGAGTAAAGTTCGGTCAGAATTTTTACGATTTCATTCATACACTTGGACATTACATCCCACGACACAATTGCAGGGTATGGAATTGTTCGATCGATTGGCCGGAAAATTGCGTCTTAGTGAACGCTTGGAAGAAGTAGAAAAACGAATTGGTAAGTTAGAGGAATTCAAAACCTCGAAAGCCTTCATTGCCGATGAATGGAGGCGCTCATTATTGTATTATCTTGGGCTTCCGCTTGTAATGTTTTTGGCGCTTATGCCAACGACCGAATTGGATTCTATTCGCAATGCCATCCTTGAATTAATTAAGAACTTACTACCCTACTCTTCCGAGCTCTCGTTGTTGCACCCCAATGCTCCAGCTTGGATATCTGGCGCCATTATTGTGATACTGGCAGCATTAGTGACGGCGTTTTCAGTATATATCTTGCGTTTATCAGGTGTAGCCGGAATAAGGAGCAGTGGAAAATTTCTGCTATATACGGGTGCTCTGATTGCTTCCGCAGCATTTATTAAGAATGTATTTTTTTAGAATCATTACTTTCTAGCAAATTTTTCCCGTGCAGGTGGTTACTATGTGGTTACTTTTAAGATTTGACAAAATCCATAATTCATCTAAGTTCCACTTCATGGGTTAGCTCCCCCGTCTT
>JAAENI010000273.1 GCA_024224595.1 Hyphomicrobiales bacterium | reverse complement strand
CAAAATCATCGCCGGAAACCCAACAATAATACCCAGCATATGGGGGATAGTTTTCTTAAAGCCGAAATTGACGCCGGACGCGGTCGACATGATATTGTTGGGACCGGGTGTAAAGGAAGCGGCAAATACAAAGGCAAAAAGTGAAACCAGAAGTGATGACATTGGTTTTTCAAAATCCGTGAATTCAAATCAGTTGGAAAAAACGATCCACAAAAACATGCCTTCTCAATCAACGTGGTTTTGCATCTCTGCTGAACTGATAAATCGCTAGAGAAATTGCCAGATACACAGCATAAAAAGTGAACAATGCTGTAAAAGCACGGGTTGGCTGTGTATCGATAGTATAGGTGTTCACAACAATCCCACTTGTAAATTGCATTATCGCTACCCCGCCAATTGAAAAGAAGTTCAGCAATGTCAATCCGCGGCCCGTCATATGAGCGGGTATATACGATTTGCCATGGGTCAATTGAACAGCACTGGTGGCGCCAAATACTGACAGGGCAACAAGCGCCAGGGTTGCATTGGTTAATCCGGCATCAGGGTTCAATACAAACCAGATACAAGTTAGCAACAGCATGACATTGCCCGTTGTAATAACCCATTTGCGGGTATTAAATATGCGGTCAAGCGGGCCATAAATGATCGTGCCGGCAATTTGGGCAAATGCCAGGAACAAAACGATACGGCCAATTTCCAGCACACCCAATCCATGTATCTGCTCCAGATAGGGTCCGGACCATAGTGCACGTATACTGGTCGGAATGGCATAGCTGCAGGTAATCAGGGCAAACAACGGCCATAATTGTCGGATTTTCAGAAGATCAAATACGCTGCCTTTTTTCTCATGAACGACAAGTTCGGGGTCTTTAACCAGAAACAATATGGCGCAACTGATTGTCAGTGAGATGACTACCAGTCCCAAACCCACATCACGCCAGCCCCACGCCGTCACGGCCTGTGCCAGTGGTTCTGCGCCAACAACACTGCCCGACATTCCCACTGCAACAAAAATCGAAGCGAGAGTGGCAAATTTGGCAGGTGCATAATTTCGGGTCAATAGAACATAGCTGGCCATCAGTATCGGTGCGCAACCCAGTCCTATAAAGCCCATGGCGATAATGATGTGAACGGGATCAGTGGCTGTTGCAAACAGATAACTTCCACCCGCGCCAAACAAACCAAGCATATAAGAAGCTGTTCTTCTGGGACCATATCGATCCAGCCAGGTGCCGATTGGAAATTGAGCGGATGCAAAAGTAGCAAACCACACGCCGGATGCAATCGATAGTTGCACTTCACTCATCGCCAATTCACTGGACAAAACCGGTGTCAGCACCGCAAGAAACGTTCGATAAAACTGGCTTAGCACATAAGCAAAGCTGAGTGTAACGATACCAACCATTTGGTTATTATCCGGAAAAATGGCAAAGAAAGGATGATTAATAGACAGTCAAAATCGGTTGCCGTCAACGGGAATATTGCCACTTTTAATGATAAGAAAATTGGTCAAATCATACCCGACAACAACATTTGATGCGCTCGAGGTATTTTCTTGCACTATGTTAATCAGCGTGCATTCATTGTCAGCAAATGGTAACTCCTTTTCAATTCCATCTTGTACAAATGAAACTTTTACGCCGTCTTCTACGCCCTTTTTGGTCTGGTGATCAATTCGATACAATCATGGTGAAAATGACGGCTGCCCAATAATTCATTTGTGTTATCACTACCAAAAGAACGCGCTTCAAAAACAGTAAATCGCGAAGCGTTAATCTTCAATTTCCGCTCACCTTCAATTCTGCAATCAGGTGCAATTGCGAGCTTTCAACTCTGAAACGCGAAATCGGCAAAACGCAATTTTGCCCTGGTCGCCTCATTTTCCTGGGTGGCCATTGCAGACGGATTGTAAAAACTTGCACTTCCGATACGCTGGCGCTCAGCCAGCCATCGCTTGCCAGTCTCGACATGGCAGTTCTCAGTGCATTATTACTAATTCCGATATGGTCTGTGATCTGTTGCAATGCACCCGGACGCATGACATCACCACGCGGGACTATTGCATCACCAAAGATAGTTACCACAAGAGACTAAATGCTCAATTTGGATCCGAACCGGCTCTGAGATTCAAGATAATTTACCAGTATTTCGTGCGTCCAGAATTCTCAATTTGTAGCCACAATCTTGCACATGTTCACCTTCAACTAAGTAAACACCCCCTATTCACTTCCTCTGTTGTCGACAACACGAACCGCCTTACCCGCGGAGCGATCAATTGCACCTGGTTCCCCCACATCAATTTCAGCAGAAACACCCACTATCCCCTTGATATGATTAGCCAGTTCTTTTGCCAGCGATTCTTTTTGCTCTTTCGTTCGCCCAGGACCATCGGTTTCGACCTTTATGGACATGGCATCCATGCGGCCTGATCTGGAAAGAAATATCTGATAATGGGGTGACAAGCCCGTTATCTTGAGCAACTGTTCTTCAATCTGGGTTGGAAACACGTTGACCCCACGCAGGATAATCATGTCATCAGTTCTTCCGGTGATTTTCTCCATCCGGCGCATCGAGCGCGCTGTGCCCGGCAATAATCGTGTCAGATCACGTGTACGATATCGGATGATTGGAAAGGCTTCTTTGGTCAGCGAAGTGAACACCAGTTCACCTTTTTCACCATCATCAACCAGTTCTCCGGTGTGCGGATTGATGACTTCCGGGTAGAAATGGTCTTCCCAGATGTGTAAACCGTCTTTTGTTTCCACACATTCAGCCGCCACCCCGGGACCAATTATTTCGGACATGCCATATATATCGACTGCATGCATATCGAATGCCTGCTCGATATCTGCCCGCATCGCATTGGTCCAGGGCTCAGCGCCAAATACGCCAACATCGAGAGAACTTGATCGTGGGTCAATGCCCTGTCTTGTAAATTCATCCAATATCGCCAGCATATATGATGGAGTTACAAGGATGATTTCCGGCTTAAAATCAGTTATCAGATTCACCTGGCGTTCAGTCATACCTCCTGATACCGGCACAACGGTACAACCCAGTCTTTCCGCACCATAATGGGCGCCAAGACCACCAGTAAACAGGCCATATCCATAAGCGACATGGGCAATGTTTCCAGGTTTTCCACCAGCAGCCCGAATTGAACGAGCCATTACATCAGCCCACATCTCAACATCGTTTTGAGTATAAGCCACAACCGTTGGCTTACCTGTGGTTCCCGAAGATGCGTGCAGACGAGCGATGCGTTCTCTTGGTACCGCAAACATGCCAAATGGATAGTTGTCCCGCAAATCCTGCTTTACCGTAAAGGGAAATTTGGCCAGATCACTTACTTCACGAAGGTCATCAGGATGGACACCCGCATCATCAAAATTCTTGCGATAAAAATTAACATTTTCATAAGCATTGGCGAGCGTTTGTTTCATTCGTTGCAATTGCAGAGCACTGATTTCATCCTTTGAGGCGATTTCAATGGGTTCAAGTGTGGAATGGTCAGGCTTTAGATCTTTCAATTTTGCTCTCCTGGCGGGTTTTTCTGTTGTGAAATAATTTCACCTTTAGTAGTCCGTGATATCCCACGAAATTCTACAACGACTTCCTGCAATTGATCGGTGATTGTAATGTCCATAGATACCTGTTCTAGCTTGACGCTCGCGCTCGTTCGCCGATGCATTCAGAGTATCATTTCTGGTAGCGATACTGAGGAAGCTGATATCGCAATGCTGAGCAACAAAAAATTGGTTGTGACTAATGCAGGCAATTGCCAATTCATCTCCCCTAAATTTTTCACTATGTGCCAAGACAACCAACCGCAATTCAGAATATTTTACCCAGATACATTGAATATTTCATAGAACCAATACGCCTCCCCCTCAAAAATACAGTTGGATCAGTCGATATGTTACAAAAACATATTGGCTTTTTCAATCATTGCAACATGTTTAGAATTGATCATGTTTCATCGAGGTTCGGTTTATCGGCGGTCCTGACTAAATATCCGATTGCCGGTGAGCTTTAATCACCGACAAACATAAATGGGATTTAACATTGCTCTGAAAACAGACTGCAACACAAAGAATTTTCGCATTAAGATTCGATGACTTGTTCACGAAATTTGAGGCGATCCAGCATTACGAATCGCAGTCCGATAAATGTTAAAAAATCAATACAGATAATTCAAGAAAATTGGTTTTTTCGACCAATGTGTTGATTCAACGGTATTTTAAATTTTTTTTATTTTTCCCCGATATCCACACCTTGATACAATATGTAGTGTAAGCGATTTTTTCTCATCTATACCTTGACGTAAAAAACTTTTTCAGCGTAGTTAATAAATATCAGAAAACAACAAAAATAGCGAGTTAACGGATTCTGCAAGATTGAAGTTCACAAACCTAAATCGGATCGCAGAATATGATTTTTGTCTGTTTTTTTTGATAGAATACGGGGTATGAATCGGGTCTGTTTCCAAAACCATGATTCAATAAAATTCAAAAGAGTATTTGTTTGAGTACGCGTTTGTTTTGACGGTTATTTTGCTGTCACGAATTGGTGTGTCGAATTTGGCGGTGAGCATTTGGTGGCAGCTGTTACCATTTTGTGGGCGTGTAGCACAGATTTGAACCATCTTTTTGAACACCGTGAGTTGATATTCTACTACCAGTGTCATGGATTGGTCACTGGTTAGACTTGGTTAATCAACTCGAGATCATTACTGTTAACGCTATATTTAGTGTTTGCGGGCATGTTTGTAACAATATATAGTAGGGGCGGTTTTTTGTTTCAGTGCTGCAAATGATTAATTCGTGAGCAAAAGCAACTGAAACGGGCGTTGCACCCAACTATAAACAACAGGAAGCAAACTATGAGACAGATGAACTGTCTCGGGATGCCGAGAATTGTAATCTCGTAATCTGTTTATTCAGATTGCATTTAGCAAAGACGCATCGTTTAAAATAGAATGAAGTTTGAGTGAATCAGACTGGCGATATCGGAGTTGTATTGCAGGCCATCGGGGATGGCAGGTGACAATTTCCGCTCAAAATGAACTGCAAATCGAATTGCAGGGATTTGCGTCAGACCCTAACCAAGTTGAATAAGATTTATTAAAGGACAATGCAACATGCGCATAGAACGGCGTTACACCAAAGAGGGACAATCACCCTACACATCAATAGAGTTTCGTTCAGCGCTGAGCGAGATCAAAAATCCCGATGGTACGATTGTGTTTTGTCAGGATAATATTCAGGTCCCCAAAGCCTGGAGCCAGGTTGCCAGTGATATCATTGCTCAAAAGTATTTTCGCAAAGCTGGCGTGCCAGCCTGCCTGAAAAAGGTAGAGGAAAATTCGGTTCCATCATGGTTGTGGCGGTCCCAAGCCGACACAAAGGCATTGTCTAAATTACCAGACAATGAGCGTTATGTTTGCGAGACAGACAGCCGCCAGGTATTTAATCGCCTCGCTGGCACCTGGACTTACTGGGGCTGGAAAGGTGGCTATTTTAACAAGGAAAAAGATGCGCGGGCATTTTTTGATGAGCTTTGCTACATGCTTGCCAACCAGATGGTCGCTCCCAATTCTCCTCAGTGGTTCAACACCGGTCTTCATTGGGCTTATGGCATTGATGGTCCCGCACAAGGACACCATTATGTTGATTTCAAATCCGGCAAACTGACGAAATCAAAAACATCCTACGAACATCCCCAGCCTCATGCTTGTTTTATCCAGTCTGTTGATGATGATCTGGTCAATGAAAACGGCATCATGGATTTGTGGGTGCGTGAAGCACGATTGTTTAAATATGGTTCCGGCACAGGTTCAAATTTTTCTGATCTTCGCGGTTCCGGTGAGCAACTTTCAGGTGGAGGCAAATCTTCAGGTCTGATGAGCTTCCTTAAAATTGGTGACCGTGCGGCGGGAGCCATAAAATCCGGCGGTACAACCAGGCGTGCGGCCAAAATGGTTGTGATCGATATCGACCATCCGGATATTGAGGAATATATCAACTGGAAAGTTAAGGAAGAACAGAAAGTCGCGGCCATTGTAACTGGTTCTGTCACGATTTCCAGACACATGAAAGCTGTGATGAAAGCCTGTATCAATTGTGAGGGCCACAAGGACGACTGTTTCGATCCAAAAAAGAACACCGCCCTCAAACGTGAAGTTCGCGCCGCAAAAAAAGCATCAGTTCCAGAAAACTACATAAAGCGTGTCATTCAACTGGCAACTCAGGGATACACCGATATTGAATTCCCGGTATTCAATACCGACTGGGATTCAGAAGCTTATCTGACTGTTTCCGGCCAGAACTCAAACAATTCAGTTCGTGTTACTGATGAATTCCTGAACAGTGTGGAAAACGATGGTGAATGGGATTTGATCGGACGCATCAGCAAGGATGTTGTTAAAACTGTCAAAGCAAACGATTTATGGGACCAGGTAGGCAGTGCTGCATGGGCATCTGCCGATCCTGGTATCCAGTATCACACCACCATCAACGATTGGCACACCTGTCCTGCTTCCGGTGAAATACGCGCTTCCAACCCCTGTTCAGAATATATGTTTCTCGATGACACAGCCTGTAACCTGGCCTCGTTAAACTTGTTGAAATTTCGCCATCCCGGCAATTCAGGAGAAAAACGGGATTTTGATATTGAAAGTTTTGAACACGCCTCTCGCCTATGGATGATGGTGTTGGAAATTTCGGTACTAATGGCCCAGTTCCCTTCTCGCCAAATTGCCAAATTGTCTTACGAATATCGCACGACCGGGTTGGGATTTGCCAATATTGGCGGATTGCTGATGACTTCAGGATATTCCTATGACAGCGATGAAGGCAGAGCTATATGTGGTGCTATTTCTGCCATTATGACTGGTGTATGTTACGCAACCTCAGCCGAAATGGCTAAAGAACAGGGCCCCTTCCCCGGCTATAGTCAAAACGCTAATGATATGAAGCGGGTCATGCGTAATCATCAGCGCGCCGCTCATGGCGAAGCTGATGGTTATGAAGATTTGTCGATTAATCCCGTTCCTCTGGATTTTGCCTCATGCCCGAATGACAAGATGATCATCCACGCCAGAGCCGCATGGGATAATGCGGTTGAACTGGGAGAAAAATACGGTTACCGCAATGCCCAGACTACCGTAGTTGCTCCCACGGGTACGATCGGTCTGGTGATGGATTGTGACACAACTGGCATTGAACCGGATTTTGCTCTGGTGAAATTCAAGAAGCTTGCTGGCGGGGGTTATTTTAAAATCATCAATCGTGCGGTGCCTGATGCGCTCAGCGTGTTGGGTTATCATCAGACAGATATCAAAGAGATTATTAATTATGCGGTGGGTCTTGGCACATTGGAACAAGCGCCAGGTATCAACCATGATGCTTTGAAAGCAAAAGGCTTTCCTCAGGATGTCATTGACAAAATCGAGGAAGGTCTTTCTTCAACATTCGATATTAAATTCGTGTTTAACAAATTCATCCTTGGACAAGATTTCTGCAAACAGGAACTTGGTCTTAGTGATGAACAACTAAACGATGTTTCATTAGATATACTATCAGAAATCGGGTTCAGCAGAAAACAGATTGAACAGGCGAATCTTTATTGTTGTGGTGCGATGACCGTTGAGGGTGCACCTGGTTTAAAAGAGGCTGATCTTTCAGTATTCGATTGTGCCAATGCGTGCGGAAGGATTGGTAAAAGGATTTTGTCAGTCGATAGCCAT
>JAAENI010000272.1 GCA_024224595.1 Hyphomicrobiales bacterium | reverse complement strand
GTCAGATAAGGTTGGCTGACCAATCTCTTGTAACTCATATCGCACCCGCTGGCTGGGTTTTTGAATATTGATTAGCTTTGCCAGGTCAATTGGGGTGGCTATCAGTACCATATCAGCAGGTGTCTGGTTTATGGTTTCCTCCAGGTCAGCAATTTGGGAACGGCCGTATCCCATCGCCGGCAACACGGCCCCAGTTGTTGGATATTTAGCATATGTCTCAGCAATCGAGCGCACTGCATACGGATGCGGATCAACAATTTCGCCCGCCTCAAAATATTCAGCCGCCACGACACCTGCGCCATAGGCCATTTCACCATGCGTCAGCGTTGGACCATCCTCAACAACCAAAACGCGCTTACCCCGAATTCCAGCCGCATCATCCACAAAAACTGGGGAAGCCCCTTTCACAATCGTTGCCCGTTGGTTAACTTTGCGAATATTTTGCTGCACAGTCACAACATCTTTGTGATCGGCCGTATCAATTTTGTTAATTAAGACAGCATCTGCCATCCGCAAATTCGCCTCGCCCGGATAATAAGATAATTCATGTCCTGCACGGTGCGGATCGGTCAAAACTAGATGAAAATCCGGTTTGAAAAAGGGTAGATCATTGTTACCGCCATCCCAAATAATTATATCTGCCTCAGCCTCAGCCGCCGCTAAAATAGCTGCATAATCAATACCCGCATAAATCACAG
>JAAENI010000271.1 GCA_024224595.1 Hyphomicrobiales bacterium | reverse complement strand
TTAAACACCAGGCCCAGATATCCGCGCCGGATACTGCAACTGCGTCACGAAGAAAATCCAGACAGGCAAGATAATCGCTGTCATCAAAAAACACCGGCTCACCGCGGTTTCCACGCTGGGTAACGAGATGGGGAAGATCAGGAACAACAAGACGAGCGATACGGGCCATGAGGGATAAGTAATCGGAGTGGCGACATTAGTCAATAGTTACGGTTACTGTCACCGTAATTTACCGTAATTCCCACTACATTTTACTCAACAAAATTTAGTACCTGATCCAGCGATTGTCTTAACCTTCCCGAGGCATCTATCTGGTGCCATGACATGTCGCCAATATCCAGTTTCTGTTGCTTTTTAACGACTTCCCGGTTGGCATCGGATGCATCATTCAATCGCTTTTCAACGCGGTCTATCAGAATTTCAATGGGAGCGTCGAGCCATAAACCGGTAAATTCAATACCTAAAATTCTACCGGTTTTTTCAATCGCGATGCGTTCATATTCTAACGCAAAAACTGCATCCACAATCACTGATTGTCCGGCTTTCAATATTTGCCCCGCTACCTTATAAAGGTGATCATAAACCATCTCATGGGCAGAGGCGGAATAAGCCTTTGACGGCAACCGCTGTTTTTCATCAACACCAAATAACTCTTTTCGCATCACGTCTGAGCGCAAAATCACTGCGCCAGGAGCGCGTCCGATTTTGGCGGCTATGCGGGCTGCCACAGTTGTTTTTCCCGATCCCGACAAACCTCCCAGCACAAAAAGCCTCGGGCGTGTTTCATTCATAAATTTTCCCGCTGCGATAAAATAGGCTTTGGCGTCGGCGGTAATAGCGCTACGTTCTTCGCTGGCGCAAAATTCCAGCCGTGATGCAGATACTTTTGCCCGAATTGCCGCACGCAACATCAGGAAAAACGGCAAAGTGGCCAATCCCTGATAATGATCCGGGTTTCTGGCTTCGACCAGGTATCGATTGAATATCCGGTTGGCCTCATAAATGTGGCCGTGCTCCCACAAATCCATCAACAGAAACGACAAATCATAAAGCACATCAGCCGTAGCAATCACATCATCGAACTCAAGTGCGTCGAACAATACCGGCTTGCCATCGATCAGCACAATATTGCCCAAATGCGCATCGCCATGACACAGGCACACCAAGCCGGCGCACCCGCGCGCCTCGAGTAATGGCTTGATATTATCATAAGCGTCAATCGAAGCTTTATTTAGCCACTCTGCCTGATCGATAGAAAATAGATCCACATGGCGGGCGAAGGCTTCACCATTCTGGTCTAGATAGCGCCGCAGATCAGCAATCCAGGAACCCGCTTCGCGCAATGGTGCACGCCCGTGTGCACCTACCATTTCAAGAGCCAGCGCATCGATCAATTCATCGGGGAATGGGCCGTTTTCAATAACCCGGTCTAAAGTCAGATTCTCATCAAATCGCACCATCCGCACAGCCCATTCGACAACTTTTCCAGTGCCATCAATTTTCAGCGACCCGTCGGTTTCCACAGTTATTGGAATCACTTTATTATAAATCTGCGGTGCGTTATCCTGATTGACCTTGATTTCATTTTCACAAACCAAACGGCGTTTTTCCAAGGTTGAGAAATCCAGGAAGGGATAGACCACCTGGCGCTTTATTTTATAGGCGCGAGATCCGGCCAGAAATACAACCGCCGCATGGGTATCAATGCGCTGAACAATATCAACGCCCGGGTAATTGTCGGCATCTGCCAGAAATTCAATCACATCCGTTTGGGATATCGCAGCATTCCCTGATTCTGATTCAATGGGCATACAAATCTCCATCGGCTAGCGGTTGATGTTGAGGACCAAGTCCGCCCCATCACGCTATCACAAACCGACAATATTAGCTTTGACGAAGATCAATAATGCCCTGATCCTTGATGTCCCGCCCTAAAATTCAAGGTGTACAGCCACATATATATACGGGAACTTTGACATTGGTCATTTACACCAACGTGCAACCAGACTTCACTCAAGGAATATCAAAACAGCGGAGGTAAATATCTCGATTGGAAAACAACCTGGTCTTAAGAACGCAGCCCTCTGCCCGCCTTCCTGTCGAGGTTATTGAGCGCAAGGGATTGGGCCATCCCGACACAATTTGTGATGCACTTTCTGAAAACCTGTCACGCAATCTGTGCCGTTGGTTTCTAGACCAGACAGGAAAAATATTGCACCACAACCTGGACAAGGCCCTGTTGCGCGGCGGCAAGGCCCATGCGGAGTTTGGCGGCGAACAGGTCGCTGAGCCCATTGATATCTATTTTGCCGGACGCGCTGTCACCGAAGTTGGTAGTAAAAAGGTCCCCATCGAGGAATTGGCAATTGATGGTTCACGAACCTGGTTGAAAGAACATCTACATGCGCTGGATGTTGAAAAACATGTTCGCATTCATTGCCTGGTTCGGCCAGGGTCCGATGACCTCAGCGATTTGTTTTCTCGCAGCGGCAACGACGAGATACCCAAAGCAAATGACACTTCCCTTGGTGTGGGTTATGCTCCGCTTAATTCTCTTGAACAAGCAGTGCTGGATGCTGGTGAAATGCTTGACCGAAAATCCGGCCTTCTGCCACATCCTGCCCGTGGGGAAGACACCAAAATCATGGCCATTCGCCATGACGACAAGGTCGAGTTTACTGTCGCATGTGCGATGATAGCCCCTTCCTCAACGATGAGACCGCCTATCATACCCAATGCAGTAATATTGTGAATGATCAAAACCGTTTATTCGAATTGCATGGCTTTTATGGGTCAAAAATTACGGTAAATGCCGCATTGGCCAGTTGATCACCCAACCAGGCATTATAGATATCGAGATATCAACCCTTGATGACATTGATAAAAATGTGCTGATTGAGCCGGTTCACGATATTGCTACAAGTGTATTAGACAGCCTGCCAACCAAATATCATCAGTTTATCAATGGAGATATTCGCCTTTATTAAATGTATCTGGCAGGCTCTGGATAAAGTGGAGCGAACCAATGAATTATCAACAAGCACGTCAGCGCATGTTGGAAAACCAGATTGAAGGGCGGGGGATTAATGATCCCCTGGTTTTGGCCGCAATGGGCGCGGTCGAAAGAGAAAAATTCGTCACTGCCAGCTATGCTGATCTGGCCTATGCCGATAGCGCCCTTCCCATCGCATGTGGCCAGACGATTTCTCAACCCTATATCGTCGCTCATATGATTGAGGCATTGGTGTTGAAAGGCGGAGAGCGGGTTCTGGAAATTGGCACTGGCTCGGGCTATGCGGCAGCGGTGCTGGCAAAAACCGCAAGACAAGTCATTACCATCGAATGCATCGCGGAACTGGCAGACAGCGCCCGAAAACTACTGACTGAATTGGAATACGACAATATTGTGGTAATCACCGGTGATGGCACCAAAGGAAATGAGGAAAATGCCCCTTTTGACGCCATCGTCGTCACCGCCGGCGGGCCCCAGGTGCCCAAGTCTTTGAACCGGCAATTGAAGATCGGCGGGCGCATGGTAATTCCGGTAGGCCCGAATGAGACATTCCAGGAACTGGTTCTAATAACTAGAAAAAGCGAAGAGGAGTATAGCCAGGAAAAACTCTGTGAAGTCCGGTTTGTCCCGCTGGTGGGAGCGGAAGGCTGGGGTTAGGGTAATGGTATGGACAGCTCGCTCGGCTTCTAAATGAGCCATAATAGAAGCATTAACAACGATTCTATTAGACCGTTTCTTGTTTACACGGAAGCATTTGATGGGCCAAGCCAGTTCACTCGGCAAGGCGCAAGACGCAGTGCGATCTGGTTGATCGGACAAGTTTTGCAACGCTGCAGATGAACTGGATTGGTCCACCGAAGGTCGTTTATTCACGCTTTCTGGACAGCGTTATGCTTTTCTTGTGGTCAACCAGACCACGGCGAAAATCATGCCTTGCCAGTAAACGTGAATAAACGGTCAAATGATTCCGTGTAAACAAGAAGCGGTCTAG
>JAAENI010000270.1 GCA_024224595.1 Hyphomicrobiales bacterium | reverse complement strand
GAATGTGCTTTCATCTGAATTTGAAGGCGCCGCTATTTGTGTTCAGCAGCACCGTGAGGTTTTATTTCGCGACCGGTTGAAACGGTTTGATAATTTCAACATCAACGCTTTTAATACGCGCAAATCGTTCTGTCACATCATTGGTAAGTGTCCAATTGTGCAGTGTCTCAGCTTCAAGACGCGTGCCGTCCGGTAAAATTCCTTACCAGTCAAAACCAACCGTCAACGTGATTTCCTGATCATTGGTCGATTGCGCCGAGAAGTTTTTTAAAGAATGCGAACTGGCTGAAACGCTCGCCGCAGGACCGGTAAGCCAAGCTTCCAACCCTTGAAAGTCAGTAATCGCACCGCTTGAGAAGTTTAATGAAAATCCATCTGCTAGAATTTCCTTAGCGGGATCAGTGTTGCGGGCAGGGTCCTCGATAATAGCAAGCCAGTAATGCACAACACTGAGCGCACGGTTCATCGCATATGCATCGCTATATTCGGTGATATCTGAAGGTTGATCCAATGCGATTTCAATCGATGAAAATTTGGGTAACAACGCATCGGATGGCGCAAGTTTTGTGGTGTAATTTAAATCAGCTGCGCGTACCGAACCATCTTCATTTGCACCTTCATT
>JAAENI010000269.1 GCA_024224595.1 Hyphomicrobiales bacterium | reverse complement strand
GATCAGTGATAAAAGTTCAAGTAATTTCAATGTCATGAGTGCGTACCTCCGAATCAAACGCACTCATATAGATTCAGACAAATCCCCGATTGTGAATCCCTTAAAGTAAATTCAAATATTTAGCGTTGAACAGCCCTGGGAGGTTGGCGAAATTGATGAGAGTGACCTTAATCAATAAAAATAGATAATGAAATTGGAAATAATCTGTAATAGGCTAGTAATCGAGGTAAACTAATGGATATTGTACCAGACACTCATAGAAGGGTAGAAAGCCATAATATCGATAGTTATAAAGATATTGTGTCCAAAATTATTCGTGGTAACCAGGAAACAAAAGAACGATGGGCAAATATCATATACTATTCACCGGACACTAAATTCATATCTAGAGTTTTCCCGGGGAGGCTTGCTACAAAAAAAATAGAACGTGAAGATTCTGAGCAATGTTTGATAGATGTTTTTCTTGCTGATAATTTGGACAAAATGGATTGTGTTTTTTGGGTAGATAACGGTTTTTTGATACCCAAACCAGTTTTTGTTGGACCCTTTTCACCGGCAATTCGGCGAAATTTCCACAACGAATATTCCCACTACTATGAAATGGGAATAGTGTCTCTGGATTCACAATTCTCTCTCTTTTCTACCTACGATTTCGATTTTTCTATTGTCACCTGTGTGAGCGATCATGCCAATCAATTGGACGAATTATTTGGTGGGCACGAGAAGATTTGTAGCGACATGAAATATTTTATTTTGACTGATCAGGAATTTGATGAACCTGGTGTGAAATTGTGGGGATTGGAACACTTGTTGAAAATTTCAGGTTGCACAAAATTATTGTAGGGATCAAAGGGGGCAGATACGAATGGCGCTGACTTAAGGGTGATTTGCATTGTTTTTCGTGTTGGAGAACTTCTCCCGCTCATGGTAAAGTTGAGGGTTACGGTGACCATTACCTCGCCCTCTGGCCTATATGCAGGCGGTGTGTTTTATTGTGTTTGTTGACCTTTCTCCGTCTCCTTTTTCCCCTGTCTGTTTAGTCTGTCAAACTGGTTTGATTGCGCGAAGTGCCCGGCGATTGCCCGGATATATGCCAGCATTTCGCGGGTAATCGCTGTGGTCAATGGCAATCTGACCAGTGACGGCACGCGGGTATTCAACTGGACCAATGATATCGAGCGACGTGCCGCCCCGGGCGAATGAACAAAGGGGCGTCCATAGATGACAGTAACCGAAACTACTTGTATTTTTGTGATTTGGGCCCCTGTTTTTGCCGGGCCAGGCTTGCGGCAGAGTTCATTACCGGGCGCGGGAGTTGAAAAAACCGGCCATTAGGTGCGGTTGATTGCCATTTAGGTTTCTTCAATCAAAGGTTAATGATTTTAGCTGGGGATAGGCACCTAATAATATCATGGCAGGCAGAATTTATTCTACTATGATTTCATTTGGGCAATACTGCTATTGCCCAGTTTACATCCATATTGCCAGTGCAATGAAATGATATAACCGAGTGTAAATATGGCAAACATGCAAATTCAGTTATATAATCTCTGGTTTTGGTGGAAGGATAACCTTTTTAGTTCCTTCCCCGGTAAGAGAAATAATGGCACAAACAGCTCGCTGAAAATCAATATCGTGAATGAAGATGGTTCGGCCTTGTTCACGGTTAATGCTGTGGCGCATGACATCACTAACGAAACGCCAATAAAGTTGGCTGAGTTGTTAAAAAATACAGATGGCAGTAATGGCCATTCTAGTACTTCTATCGAACTCAATCTACCCGGCCAGTTATACCTGGCAAAATCACAAACTCTCCCCGCCACAGCCAAACCACGCATTCGTCAAATTCTCTCTTCCGGATTGGCGACAAATACAACAATGGATGTGGAGGACCAAAACAGCTACCTGACTTCCTGGAATGCCAGACCTAACGCAGAACAACCAGATAATCGCATCAATGCCACCTTGTTCGTTCTCAAGCGACAGTTGATAGACCGCCTGATTGAAGCTGTCGAAGCTACAAAATCCAGACTGGCAACCATAACAGTTGATCATGATGGCGAGCAAATCAATATCCTGCCAAATCTTGATCACCCGACATTGCTCAGACAAAAATCAGTCAAATTACGGATGATTGTTGCCTTTATAATTGTTACAATATGTGGATCAGTCCTGACCGCAAACCATATCGATGCTCGCCAGACCAAAGCATTGAATGATCTCGATAATCTGATCACAATAGCCGGAGGCAAGGCAAAGACAGCCAGACAAAAAATTGATGAGCGCAATCGGATCTACAGTGAACTCTCGGACCTGCGCCAGGCCAAGGGTAACCTTCATTCCATGCATGGCATGCTGGAGCGCATTACCACTGCGCTGCCAAATCACACCTGGCTAACCGAAATACGCCTTCAGCAAAGGAATTTGGTGCTGTCCGGATTTTCCAACTCTGCCGCCGATATCATCAGACCACTTGAAACGGTGCCGGAATTTTCAAAAGTAAAATTCACCAATTCCATTGTCCGTTCGGCCCGTTTTGACAAGGAACAGTTTTCTCTGCAGATTTCGGTATCTGACCAGCAAATTACGCGAGGCAAACAATGAGCAATCTGCTATACGGACTTTCGCCATGGTTACAAAAATTGCTGGCATTGGCGATATTGCTTTTGCTGATATCAGTGCTGGTATTATGGCTTGCCCAGACCGGAATTGATATAGCCGCGAATGAGCAAAGCATCACCCACAAGCGCCAGCAACTGGCCAGGTTTGAGAGTTTCGCCAATTATGTTCTGGAGCAACCTGTCCAGAAATCGGGAGATGTTCACACCCCGGGTAAAGGCGAAGAATTCCTGAAGCCGGAACTGGAACCGGTAATGATGGCGCAGTTGCAAAACCGGTTGAAGACCATTGCCCGCTCTCAGCGTGTGAAGATTATCGCCATTGGCAGTTTGCCGAAGGCAACAATCAACGATGTTCAGTATATCGGCCTCAGATTAAGTGCCAGTGGAACTTATAAATCCATCTATGGCATGTTGCTTGATGTGGAGACCAGCCGACCCTATCTGTTTATCCGCCAGGCCCATATTCGCAGCAGTGCTTCCAGTGTCCGTGATCCGCAACGTGATGTGGATATCAGCGTTCAGCTAAGCATCTATGGCGCGGTTGCCAAATCAACCCAAACTGCGGAGCTGGCCAATGACCAGTAACCGCAAATGGCTAATGGCCTCAATCGGGGTGATAATTTTTTTCGCCGGGGTCAACAAGTTTGTTGATGACAGAGTATGGGATATTTCCCCCATGGAAGGAACCAATGCTGTGCAGAACATAATTGTGTCCTCTAATGAAAAAAGTACTGCCCTGACTTTTGACATTACCAAAATGACACAGACACTGGCCCATCCACTGTTTGCCAGGAATCGAAAACCATTCGTAAAAAAAGTAACCCGGATTGTTTCTAAACCCGCCCCAAAACCGGTTGTCATTGCGCGCAAGCCGTTCGTCAAAAACCCAACGTCCAAAAAACCTGAAAAAAAACCGATCAAAAATCCGGAATTCAAACTGTCCGGGATAATGATGGAGGGAGATTTAAAACGGGCCTATCTGAGTGGAGAATTTCTTGGTTCTGGCAGATGGATCAATGACGGCGAAACTTTTGATGAGTGGACGATGCTGGTTGTCGATGGCAATACAATAAAACTCTCCAAGTCAAAGTTGTCATACAACTTGTGGTTGTACAAATAAGATGTGGACAACTAATCGGTGTTAACCCAAAAGTAGATTTTTCTATTTGTAAATCCTCAGGAATAACCCAATAATACTCCTTGAGATTATTGGGTTATTCTTGTTATGTGCGGCAACAAAAATATCGTGGGTGCTTGCGTTCGCGCGGTGTTGTTTTTTACATTTTTTGGATTGTTGATTGTCCTGCCCGGTTGCAGAAGCAGCGATTTGGCAGATAATCACCGTGAAAATATCTGGGACCGTTTGCTTTCCGCACAATCCTATGGCGACAAAATTAGGGTTGGCAATAACCGGTGGAATTCAACCAAGGCGTTATTGCCAGGACAGACGAATAAACAATATGCAGCGATCTACCGTGGGGATGAACGGCTGGTTGGCCAGCCCAAATTGCCAGGCTATACGACCACTGAAAATGGCCAGGGCATTACCTTGAATCTGGTCAATGCAAGCGTTGGCCTGGTAGCCAAAACCGTGCTGGGAGATATTCTGAAACTCAATTATGTGGTCGATAATCAGGTTGAGGCGAATATGACCATTCAGACGACCAGCCCGGTTTCCAAAGCCAGCCTGATTGACATTCTGGAAACGACACTTGCCAATTATTCAATTGCAATTGTTCATCAGGATGAATTCTATCGTTTGGTCCCGGCTTCAAGCCAGGCGGCAAAGGGCAGCAGAATTACATTGCGAAACGGTGGGATGCGACGTGTCGGCTCCACGATGCAAATTGTGCCTCTCAATTATGTCTCGGCCAGAGAAATTCAATCTGTACTTGAGCCTCTGGCAAAACCCGGTTCGATTTTGAAGGTTGATGAAAATCGTAATCTTCTGATCCTTTCCGGCACCCAAAGTGAGTTGCGTTCAATGAACGAGACGATTGAGATTTTTGATGTTGACTGGATGCGTGGAAGGTCAATTGGACTATTTCCGATCCAGAATTCAGAGCCAAAGGTAATCGCAAAGGAACTGGAAAACATATTTGGTGCCAAAGACGGACCGCTGCGCGGCGCGGTGAAATTCCTGCCAAATGAAAGACTGAATTCGATAATCGTGATTTCCAAGAAATCAAGATATATCACCCGGGCGCAGAAATGGATCACACGGCTTGACAAAGTTGCCCAGTCAAATGAGCGGCAATTGTTTGTTTATGACATCCAGAACCGGCCTGCGGAAGAACTGGCCAATCTGTTGCAGTCTGTATTTGAAGACGAAAGCGGTAAAAAAATAAGTATTTCCAATAATGTAGCGCCCAATCAGCAGGCAATCAATGCGTCGACCGAGGGCCAGGTACCAAATTCAGTAGCCGACATCAATGATATCAATATCAATGTAGCCAAACCATCATATTCGATTCATGTAACTGCTGATATTTCCAACAATGCGTTATTGATACGAGCCACCTCCAAAGAATTTCAGCGCATATTAAAAATTATGAAAAAGATTGATGTCCTGCCAACGCAGGTTTTGCTGGAGGCGGTGATTGCAGAAGTAACATTGAACGATGAACTGAAATTCGGACTTCGCTGGTTTTTCGAACATGGAAAATTCAGCCTCAAATTTACCGATGCACTCGGTGGATTGGTCAATTCGGTATTTCCGGGTTTTTCCTATTCATTTGCCAATAACGACATCCAGCTGGTGGTCAATGCACTCGCCGGCATAACCGATGTCAACATAATATCCTCCCCCACTTTGATGGTTTTAGACAATCAAAGTGCCACCTTACAGGTGGGCGACCAAGTGCCAATTATAACCCAAACTGCCACTAGTGTAGCGGGGGGGAATGCGCCTATTATAAACACTGTTTCGCTAAAAGATACAGGCATCATATTAACCGTCACGCCGCGCATTAACGAACGCGGAAGGGTGCTATTGAATATCACTCAGGAAGTCAGCGATGTGGTTGAAACCACCACTTCGGGTATTGATTCACCAACCATCAGGCAACGCAAAATCAATACCTCGGTGATTGTCCAGGATGGCCAGAGCCTGGCTCTTGGTGGGCTTATTCAGGACAAGAATACAATCAGAAAAACCCAGGTTCCCGTATTGGGCGACGTTCCACTTTTTGGGCTGTTGTTTAAAAACAAGAAAGATACCATTACACGCACAGAACTGATCATTTTCATCAAGCCAAGCGTTATCCATAACGTGAATGATGCAAACCGGGTAACGCAAGCCTATCGTGAGCAGGTAGCATTACAGGGGCCCAAAGCCAGATACGGCAGATCAACGTTCGAGCGTGATTTGATCCGTTTGGCAAATTGACCAAATGGAGAAGACCAGAATTGGTCGATTTAAGAGCCACGGATCGAACCTGTATTCGGCACGATAAATAGAAAGAATTGGCATCGGGGCAAAGATGGAACGGCTCAAAAAAACAGTAACAGACAAAAACGCAAGTGAGGCGGGTTTTGTTTTGGTTTCCGCCCTGTCACTAATGGCAGTGATAGGTCTGATTGTTGCTGCCGCCACTTCAAATTTTACCTATTCATCCAAATTGTCACTTGCCAGAACGGAACTCTCCAGAAATCGCCTTGCTTTGGATGGGGTGGTGACACTAATTTCCATGCAATTATTGCAACAGGGCACTGACCAATTGTCAGAACATCCGGGAGATATTTTTATCCCGATCCATTGCACCTATCGTGATGCAGTAGATGTTCGGTTCTCAATACAGGATCATGATGGTTTGATTGATGTGAACACTGCATCACCTCGACTGATTGAGATTGGTTTTCAAACCCTGGGTTTTTCTACCGACGATGCAACTTTTATTGCAGACCGCATAATTGATTATCGGGACCGCGACAATGTGACTAGAGATGGCAGGCTGGAAAGCAGCTTCTATACTAATATTGACAGTGCATATACAGCAAAAAATTCCAGTTTCTACACGATATTCGAACTTGATCGCTTGCCGTTAAGACAAGGTTTTGATTTTCCGACACTGGCTCGAGTGTTTACCGTGAAATCCGGATTAGGCGGCATCGATATCACCAGGGCTTCCAGGTCTCTGCAAACAATGCTGAGACAAATGAATGACACTCGGATTACCAGGCGCAAATCCAGAAATAAATACTATTCCATAGATGCAATGGTTCGTCACAAAGATTCAGCAATCGGCAACAAACTTGTTTCCAGATCGATCAGTTTTATTGAACTCTCACCGGGTAAAGGCGTTCCGGTCAGTTTTGCGGCACCGTGGAGAGTGCCTCTCCCATCAAAAGGGGAAAACAATTATGATGATTACAAAGTTGATGCCAGCGTGAACACAGGTTCTGAAATTCCGTGTTCCAGAATATTGGCGGGCTAGATGTTGAACCGGTTGGAGCCTGCTGATTTTGTTTCATTTGTTTCCCATATTCTGGGCGAAGGTCTGTTATCAGAAGAAGATGCAACAAGATTGCAAAAAGCTTACCGCTCGACCGGTCAGGCGAGTGATGTAATCGCCACCCAACTGGGGATATTTGCTGATCAGCAATTTGCACAACATTTAGCCAACTATTGTGAAGCAGAATTATTGCCCAGGGACAAGATTACCGCTGATAACGATTGTATCCAGCAATTTTTCCCTGATGAGGGAATCCTCAATAACAAAGCGGTAATCCCAGCTTCATTTGCGGATTCAACGATAAAGCTGGTACTGGCAGACCCGTTTGACCGGGAATTCCTGGATGCATTGATATTTCAAACCAATTGTCATGTCGAAATTAGCATTGCCACCAGAGCCGATATCCTTGATGCTTTACAGGAATATCAGAGTGCCAAACCAGCTTCGACTGAAAACCCGGATGATATTCAAGCAATCCATGAAAGCGGACATCCGTCGAATGAAGTTTCGCGTCTGGATCTGGATCGGTTGAATTCTCTGGCAATGGATGCACCAACGGTTAAGGCTGTCCAGGAGATTATTCAATCCGCGGTGCTGTCAGATGCTACCGATATTCACATCGAACCGGAAGAACATTTTCTCAATATACGTTTGCGTATCGATGGTTTTCTGGTTCAAAAACAGCGTTTTCCGATTGATATGCATTCTGGAATAATATCGAGAATAAAAATTCTCTCCCGTTTGAATATTGCCGAGCGACGCTTGCCCCAGGATGGACGGATGCGTATGACTATTCGCGGTATCGAAGTGGATTTCAGGGTGTCGATTGTCCCGGCGATGAAAGGTGAAATGATCGTTCTTCGGATTTTGAACCGAGAACGGGTCAAATTGAATTTCAGGGAGCTGGGTTTTGACAGCCAGGATATTGCAAAATTTGAGAAACTTTTGGCCAATAATCACGGTATTCTACTTGTAACAGGACCAACCAATAGCGGTAAATCCACCAGTCTCTATACCGCACTCTCAACCTTCAAAGCCTCGGATTACAAGATTATTACGGTTGAAGATCCGGTTGAACTTCAATTGGAGGGCATCAATCAGATTCAGGTAAATGCAGAGATAGGACTGGATTTTCCAAACACCCTCAGGTCCGTATTGCGCCAGGATCCCGATATTTTGATGATTGGTGAAATCCGTGATGCAGAAACCGCCCAAATTGCCATTCGCGCCGCAATCACCGGTCATCTGGTTCTCGCCACCCTGCATACTAATTCTGCAGCCGGCGCAGTGACCAGATTAAGGGATATCGGAATTGAAGATTATCTGATTGCCGCAACCTTGCGTGGGGTGGTGTCCCAGAGACTGCTTAGAACCAGGTGTGCGAATTGTGCAGACGGAGAAACAGAAATGGCAAAATGTAGCAGTTGTAATAATACCGGCTATTACGGACGCACCGTTGTCAGGGAAATATTGGTTTGTGATGAAGCCACCAGCCGGATTATTGGCGAAGGCGGTTCTGAAGATAAGATATTCTCTCATTCTACCCGCAGTGGAATGAGAAAAATGAGCGATTGTGCGTTGGAATTGATCAAAACCGGCAGAACCTCAAGAGAGGAAGCAGCACGGGTGACTAACTTGTTATGACCATGGATATGTATAAATTCAGGGCCTATACCGCTGAGGGTGATGACCAGGCTGGTGAGCTGGAAGCGCGTGATCTCAAATCTGCAAAACAACAGCTTCATCACCAAGGACTGCTTGCTTATGAAATAAGCAAGATTGAAACCAGCTTTGTGGCAGCAACCAAAGGTTCCGATTGGTTTAAACTGACGCCGGCAAAACCGAGCCAGTTACAGATTGCGGAATTCACCAAATTTCTGGCAATCCTTTTGCGTTCCGGAATGGATCTGGACCAATGTTTGCAGCATTGCGAAAGTCAGGTTGCGAGCTCCTTGCAGCCCACTTTGATCAGGATCAGAAAAGCAGTCGTTTCAGGAAAGTCCTTGTCCGGTGCGATGGAGGCGCAAAGCGAGTATTCTGCGAACAACACCGCCAATATTCTTCCAAGGGCACTAATTATTATTGTGAGGGCGGGAGAGGCCAGTGGCAAACTTGCGGAGACGCTGACCAGTTATTCCAGTAGTGTCATCCAACGACAAAAGATTTATTCTGAAATCACCACTTCAATGGTTTATCCGATCATTATTTTGACTATGTCAGTCGTGGCAATTGGCGTGATATCGATATTTCTTGTGCCGGCCATCTTGCCAATCTTTGAGCAAAGTGACACCTCACTACCGCTGATCATTGCGATATTGGTAATCATCCAGGAATTTATTGGAAACCAAATTCTTCTTTTAAGTCTGTTACTACTATTCGCTGTATTGGCCGTTACAGCATCATTCAGAACAGAGGCGGGCCTGCGTTCCTTGCAAAATGTTCTGGTGCGAATTCCGTTTGTTGGAAAATTATTATTGCAGTCTGAACAATCAAAAATATTTGATGTGCTTGCGGTGTTGCTCGACAACAAGGTGGAACTGACAAAAGCACTGGAAATATCAGCGGATGTCTCGTTTCTGAAATCTTTGGGAGATTCAATGCGGGAGGTAACAACTTCGGTGAGGGAAGGGCAGCGATTTTCAACGAACATGAAAGATCATGCCCAGTTTTCTCAGTTGGCATGTCGGATGATTGCCATTGGCGAGGAAACCAATCAGCTGGGTAAAATGTTACGGGAACTTTCCGGCATTCAGTCTACTTTGGTTAAAGAAAAACTGGAGCGTTTTGTCACCTTGTTGACGCCGGTCATTACCATTTCCATGGGAGTTCTGATCGGTGCCCTGATGATCGGCACGATGCAGGCAATCCTCTCGATTAATGAATTGGCGTTGTGAGGGTCATTATGACAGTCAATCAAAAATTCCAAAGATCAGATTGTGGATTTACCCTTGCTGAAATGCTGGTAGCAATGACGTTGATCTCATTATCAGCATCAATTGCCTATATAACTTATCAGAAGAATTCCAGCGATGCTCATCTGGACAGAACCAGTAAGCAAATAATTCGTTTTCTTAGAAGTGCACGTATTCATGCGGTTCTTACTCAAACCGATCAATTAATTTCCATCAACCTGAAAGAACGCCGGTTCACGTCCACAGTTAAAGCAGACGTGGTATTGGTGCCCGAAGAACTTCAAATGCGAATTACTGCCGCTGATGGCCAGACATCAAAGAACAGTACATCAGCAGATAATGAAGTTGGCATCCGGTTCTTTGCCGTTGGCGGGAGTACCGGTGCAACTATCGTGATCGGCAGTCAACAAACATGGAACAGGGTTTCTGTCGACTGGATAACGGCAAAAGTTTCCTTCGAGGCTGTTTCCAATGAAAACTGAATCATTATCTGCTGGCGAAGAAGGCACTACGCTAGTCGAGGTGCTCGTAGCATTCATGATAATATTGGCGTTTTTAGGGGTAACCTATCAAGGCTTCGTGGTGCAGTTGCGTACCTATTTTCGAACAATCCATCTGGCAGATATTACCCATATCGCCGAGCGGCAAATGGCACTACTGCGATCCGCTAGGCAGGTTGTCTTGGGCACCAATTCCGGCAAAGATGGAAACTATACCTGGCAATTGACTGTGTCAGCGAATCCACATCCTCCAAGTATAAATAGTAATTTCCGGACATTTGATATTGAATTGAATATACAGCACCAATCGTGGAAATCGAACCAGTCTGGCAAAATTTGGCGCTCAACGCTTATTCGAACAAATGCAAATGACTAGTCGATCACTCCCGAATATCCGGTTTGAAGACGAATCTGGGGTAACGCTTGTCGAGGTGCTGATCAGCCTCGCCCTTTTAAGCGTTCTAAGCTCACTGATATTAGTCGGTTTTCGTCAGGTCTCGAGCGTTAATCGCACATCAGAATATGCACAATCAAAAGCTGAAACCAATATTGTCCTGGATCACATGGCAGAAGTTATACGTTCAGCAATACAATTTAAAATAACCGACAAAAACAACAGAACAGTTCCCGCAGTTTCCGGTTCTTCATCCCAATTACAAATTTTTACCCTGTCGGACGGGACCGTTATGAACGGCGGAATATATCAGGTTGGATGGAGTCAGAACGAAATCGATGGAGAGCATTCATCATTGCTGGAGAACTGGCTGGAAATAGCTAGTCATAATCCTGGTAGTTCCGTTGGAGTAATATCCCGACCCGTTATAAGCAATCTGGAACAGTTGGAGTTTAGGTATTTAACTTATGGTCAAAATCAATCGGATATGGTTTGGCTGGATTACTGGGCATCGGATAATAGGTTCCCTTTGGCGGTTGAAATTAACTTGTCGCAATCTTTTCGTGGTGAAAAACAAAAATTTTCCCGCATTGTACAGATGCCAAAAAACTGGTGATATTGGCAAATATTGTTGCCGTCAATTCCACCCTAACACATCCTGATCCTCACCATCTCCCCCTTCACGTCCATCTTTGCCCAAAGAAGACAAATCAAAATCTCCGTGGTCACCGGGAAGTTTGTAAAGATAGGGTCGTTTCCATGGATCCATCAGCCCGGATTCACTGGTAAGATAGGGTCCTGACCAGTTAGTGGCGACACCGGGTTTGGTGGTAAGGGCTTTAAGACCGGCATCTGATGAGGGATATTCGCCATTATCAATCAGGTATAATTCCAGTGCGGTTTTGATATTTTGCATTTGAACGCGCGCTGTTTTTGTTTTGGTGGTTGACAAATAACCGATAACCCGAGGTCCAACCAACCCAGCCAATAATCCAATGATCACCAGCACAACCAACATTTCTGTCAATGTGAAACCGCTGTCGTCAGACAGATTTGGTGTTGAATTGCATTTACCAGTATTACCTGTTGCTAACTGCATTTCTTGAAGCCTCGAATTGTATTTCAATTAGTCTCACTAATGAGTAAATATTAATTCCAACAAGTTATCAGACCAGTGATTACTTGCAAAGAAGATCATGCATCCGGCTAACGAAATAAACGGTGCAAAAGGCAGTTTTGTTTCAAAGAATGAAGCGCTTTTCGATTTATGCATGTTTTCTTGTTGATAATTCCAGGTGAAATATTGAAGTGTTTTATTTAGTGCGATCGCAATTAATCCAATCAGGCTGGCGACAAAGATTATCACTGGTATGTTGATTAAACCAACCCACGGGGTTAGTGCCGCAACAAATTTGACATCACCAAAACCCAATCCAATGCGCCCACGCATCCATGTAAAACCAACGGAAAATATCCAAAACAGTAAGAATATCGCCATACTCTCGCTGACCGCAATCCATATGACTTGGCCCTCGATATCAATTGCGTAAATACACCCTACACCAAATAATATGATATTGGTGATATTGGGAATACGGTATTCACGCAGATCAATATAAGTTGCCCAAATTAGCAATACGACGAAAACTGATACGTATAAAAAATAATGAAACATCATTGGATAAATTAGGGGAATTTTTGTGGAGTTGAAGCAACAATTTGTTGGCCAGATAGGGGGTTGTCCCAGAGATGACCGCTCATTTCCATTGTAAATTGAATACTATCATGATCGGCCCAAGTCCTCATCTGTTTTGGTGTAATTGACCTTTCGATCCACAGAAAATACATGCTAAAGTGTATTGTAAGAATTCCAAAAGTTGATATGATGGTTTGGCTACTTTTGGAATGGTCCATATCGGCCACGCGGATTATGCGGGCTTCACAGATTGGTCAATTCCAAGGATTAAACCAACCCATGTGCGTACACCCTCAACGTATCGTGCGCAATGACAATACGGTGTCTTACAAAAACCTGATACTGCAATTGCCACAAAGCCCTCACCGCCACCATTATGTTAAAGTCAGGGTCAGGGTGCAGGAATATCCAGATAGCACAATCGCCATCTTCCACGGGCCGGGCAAGCTCGCCCATTACACTAGAAAAGGAGAACCAATTTCAGACAAGCAAATCAAAACTCTACAAACAAGAAAGGCAGCTTAACCGTTTTGAGCAAAGCCAGGCCTGATGGATATATGGATAAGTCTGCGACTTAACCACATAACCACAGGCACAAAATCAAATTCTTTTTCTAAATTTGATTTGAAAAACTAAAACGGACAACTAGTGTGCTACCAAAACCGGACAATTCTAATTGCTACTGACAGGCTGGGAAGATGAAGCAGCCATATCGTTCGGCGAAGAATTAATGGAATTGTTGTCGATCAGAAGCCGTCTAGTCGTCGAAGGTCTTGACGACAGTGAAGCAAACTCCTTGGCGGAAACGGTACCAGCACTCGCGCCATTGTTACGGCTAGACCATCCTGCCAAAGCACTCGTGCGGAATCCATTCATACTGCAGCGGCTCCTACGTACGCGTCTAAATACCAATGGGGTATTGAGTGAGGCTGAACTCGCTTGGGATTGGTGGACGTCCGGAGCTCATGCGAGAGGGTTGACTGGCGGAGACGACCATTCGCGGAGGCGGGTTCTATTGGCGGTGACTCAAGGGCAGCTATCTGGCCTGTCTCTTGTCGATGTTTCAATTCAAGCCGCGAGCGCAGTTTCAGCACTCGTTGCGGACGAGGTCCTGGTACAGATTTCGACAGATTGGGTAAAATTTCAGCACGATCTATTCACCGATTGGGCAGTTGCCAGCACCTTATCCGAAGATCCGCAACGCATTCAAAGTTTGCAACTAAACGAGATGCCGCCGTTCTGGGTAAGCCGCGGCTTTGGACTGGCATGCCAAAGATTGGCCGAAAGCGATGATGATAGCGCATGGCCAAATCTCATCACCGCCTTGAATAACGACGAGGTTAAAGATGGGTGGATAGGTCTTGCGCTGCTCGCTCTTGTTCACTCGGAACATTCGAACGACTTGCTTGATCGATATTCTGAAACTTTGGTCGATGGAGAAGGCCCTCTTGCGGCGAGCCTTATCCGGCGAGTTAGCGCTGTTTATGGACAACCCGCTGAGATTGTCCTGAAAAATGCTCTGCCAGAGGGAACCACAATTCCACAAGGTTTGCTCCTACCTAAGGGACCATATTGGCTTCAGCTCATTGGGTGGTGTGCTACACGATTTGAACGCCTACCGCCGGAGGCATTGTCAGCAACGATTGATCTGTTTGGTACGTGGTTGACACTTGCCGCATTCGGAGAAAAAACGATTTCGCCGGTTCTGCTAGCCCGGATTATTCATCAGAGTGCATAATATAGCT
>JAAENI010000268.1 GCA_024224595.1 Hyphomicrobiales bacterium | reverse complement strand
GATCAGTGATAAAAGTTCAAGTAATTTCAATGTCATGAGTGCGTACCTCCGAATCAAACGCACTCATATAGATTCAGACAAATCCCCGATTGTGAATCCCTTAAAGTAAATTCAAATATTTAGCGTTGAACAGCCCTGGGTGGGGATGCCCCTCCAACTGATTTGGACATGCTTCAAACCACAAAGATGCTGGCAAACACGCTCCTTGTGTCACCGCGAACTGTTGAGGCGTGGCGGATAAGTGGTGAAGGACCGCCATTCATTAAAATTGGCCCTCACCGGATTGCCTATCGCTGGGGCAGCACTTTAGCTTGGCTAAACAGCCGAGAGAGCCGATCGACTTCAGAAGAAATGTCGCCGGTGAAAACAATCAAGCGACAATTTGATCAAGGCATTCAGTCATGAATCCCCCAGCAACAAGTTCCAGTAACTGGTTTTGCCCACCGCTACCTGATTACCATAACTATCATGCACCCCAGCAAAAGCACATCGATTCATTCAGGGTCAATGGCATTCCGGTTGAGAAACTAATCCACCCTGCCTTTATCCGGCGTGCGGTGGGCACCATCGGTCATGACCGAAGGTTTGACGATGACTTGAATGGATCGGATCATCTGGCGTTTCGTGAGCCTGAAGATTTTGTTTACTGGAATCCTGAAACAAATAAATTTGGCACCTGGAATGGCCGGGCCTTCGCTCTTGGTGAATGCAATATCTGGAACGCTGGTATCTACGCATTAGACGGTAAATTATCAATCTACAGTAACATTTCCGACTGGCTGAGAGACGATCGTCGCGGCCTGATCGTATTGGATTGGAACCGCGCCTTTGACAAGCTGAGAGACTGCCCAAGAATTGAAATTCAGGAGTGCCTTTTACCAACGTATCGAAAATACATGAGGCCATCACGATTGCCGGACAT
>JAAENI010000267.1 GCA_024224595.1 Hyphomicrobiales bacterium | reverse complement strand
TACAGAACCGGGAACTCAGGACGTGGTGTAGGAATATCTGCATTTCCCAGCGTTCATGTGGGATTGATTACATTAAACGCGTTGTTCGCCCGGGAAATCTTTCCACGGTTGGCCGGTTTGGCCTTTGCCTATGTCGGCATTATCCTGGTCAGTTCAGTATATCTGGGATGGCATTACGCAATTGATGGTTATGTCGCTATCTTCGTTGTCTATGCCATTTATTGGTTGATGAAGAAAGTTCCCTTTGCCTCATTGGGACATCGCTACGATGGGAAATGGCACAGGGGACAAGTGGTTCAACCGCGTACAGCGTGAATTCGCTTGTACGGGCTGCTTGTTACTTAAGCCAAGGCATCCAGCATTCGCATCTAAAATCTCATGGATGGGTTAGCTTGATTCGATGACATCTGTATATCGGGTTGGATTTTCCAAATCTGCGTCTTACGACGTATTCGGTGGATTGGGGTTTCAAAATGGATGGGACATTCAAATTAAAACACAAATGAGTTGTTGGCCCTCAACGTTAGGGTTACAAGTTGGGGTTGAACCAATTGTTGAATTGAGATGTCATGTCGGCCACCGATATCGAAGTTAATCCCAGAGATCGAAACTTCGAGGGAATTATGTGGATGTTGGTAACCGGCCTTTGTTTTGCCGCGGTTACCGGCATCGTGCGCTATCTGGGATCGAGTTTGCCAGCAGTAGAGGCTGCGTTTATCCGCTATTTCATTGGCGTGCTGATGATGGGGCCGGTGTTGTACCGATTGGTGAACTTCAGGCCTTCGGCAAAACTATTAGGTGGTTTTGCGCTCAGAGGTTTGGTGCATGGTTTCGCGGTAATATTCTGGTTTTATTCCATGGCGCGAATACCGATGTCGGAAGTGACGGCAATTGGTTTCACCACACCTATTTTCGTAACTGTCGGTGCGGCGGTTTTTTTGGGTGAAAAACTTAAAATTCATCGAATTGCCAGTGTGCTTATCGGATTCATCGGTACATTGATCATCCTGCGGCCAGGACTTCAAGAAGTATCTTTGGGACAACTGGCTCAACTGACGGCGGCTCCGTTGTTCGCTGTTTCATTTTTGATCGCCAAACAACTGACAAAATATGTGAGCGCAGATGTGATCGTCGCAATGTTGTCTGTGATGTGTACTTTAGTTTTGTTGCCAGGTGCGCTGTTCGATTGGCAAACACCGACGATCAGTGAAGTGTTTTGGCTGGCGGTCACTGCCGGTTTTGCGACATTCGGGCATTTCGCCATTACCAAGGCACTTCAAGCCGCGCCAATTTCTGTCACTCAACCAATCACATTCCTACAATTGGTCTGGGCAACTTTGATGGGTATCGTGTTATTTGGCGAAGCCATTGATCCCTATGTGCTATTGGGCGGTGCAATAATCGTTATATCCGCCACCTATATTTCTCATCGTGAAACCCGGGGAGCACGTGGAACCAAAAACCGTATCACGCCATTGGTCAATCAGGCCAAGCAATAAGCCTCCTTTCAAGAATACCCAACAGGGTTTGACGGGCATATTTGGGGAATTTAGACTGGAATGCTATTTACAAAATAGTAACTATGTTTGGAGAAGAAGTGCATTAACGGTTTGGTAACGCTGGTTGTTAATTCAAAAACAATACGACCCGGTTATGTTGTCCTCAGTTGGTTGAAATACCAAAGCATATTTGAGAACAAAAATAATCGAACAGGAAAATCCAAGATGAAACTCGTATCACGCTTTTTGAAAAATGAATCAGGTGCAACTGCTATTGAATATGGTCTGATCGCAGCCCTAATTTCTGTCGCAATCATCGGCGGTGCCACAGCATTGGGTACCAGTATAAACGCAACGTTCGGAGAAATTGGAGAAAAACTCTAGTTTCTGATCACCATAATGTATTGATAGGCTGCCTGGTTTCCGGGCAGCCTATTTTTTTGTCTCGATCAATCCACTAGATCAAATTGAAATCGATAAAACTTGGACAATGTCGACAATTGTGCAAATAATATTTTTCAGTTTTGAATTGGCTATTGTGGCAGAGTTTTCTTTGAATGGATCACTTAAAAACCGGCGGGAATAATAATTGGCCATCTAATCTGGATATTGAGGAACATTCCGGTGAACAACAAAAATTGGAATGGCAGGAAAAATTCGCAAAATCCGATGCAGATGCAGGAATTGAAGTTACCGATAACTTTGAACGTTTCAGTCAGATCAACGATATGTTCACCAGAGCATTCTGGGATGAAACCGTTCGTACCAAGAAAAGCGATGCGTTTTTCAGTGGACACCGGTAACAGCGAACCCGTGAACGGCCCAGGGGTTCCAGCAGCGAGACCTTGCATTGCGAAATGCTGGATGGTCTGTTTTAAATATTATTTCTGAGCGCAGACCAGAAGAGAGGAAACGGGAGGGATTCCAGGCCCTGATCGATGAGGGTGGCCCGGTTGCTGATAAAAAACTTTTGATCGAAGATCTGCAAAAACACACCGATGACACGCAAAGAATTTCCAAACTGTTTGGCGCAGATTTGTTTGGTGTGACCGGTCTAGCCCAGTAGATAATGTTTTCCCAGAAAATATGATTGATGAAGATACTCATGAAATTGTTATGGGTCATGCAATGAATCATGATCTGGTAGCAACTTATCCTTCAACATTTGCAGGTGCTGCTACCGGAATTGAATATTCTCATGAAGCGGCAATTATTGTTCAATTGGTCACCTATATTCGTAACCCGGGGTATAATGCCTATGGTTAGATGAATGATACCGCTCTGGTTATTCCTTATGCGGTAAAAGCCGGTCTGGGGGAATATGGTCGTAACCAGATGGTTATTACGCTTGAATTTGGACCCAGGTTGAGATTTTCCAAGATTTTTGCTGATATGCCACTTGTTCAAACCAGACCATCGCCAAAAGGTGTTTGTGAGTTTTGTGAGTTTTGTGAGATTTGCACTAAATGCGTCGATGCCTGTCCACCAAAAGCCCTGCCTTATGGACCGCCGAGTGAAAAGCATCAAATTCCTCGACAATAAGAGGTGTAAAGAAATGTCGGCTGATTGTGAAAAATGTTTTGGGTATTGGGCTGCAATGGGTGCCGATTGCGCCATCTGCATGCGTGTGTGTCCGCTTAACCGCCCCTATGATAGTTGGCGCGATGAACTGTTTTTAAAACTGGCTTATAGCAGGTTTAGAAAACTGGCATTGTGGTGGGATGATAAATCTGTTCGCGCCAAACGGATAAAGCCGAATGACTGGTGGCGGGGTTAATGTACCATGCGTTTCGCCTGGTAACTTGAACAGATTGAGATTTGGTCGCCGTGACCAGTTTCACTGTTACCAGCTGGCAACGGGGCAGGGATTTTCACATGTTCAAAATGAGCCGTGACAATTGTCCTATCCCTCAGCAGCAATAATTGCCGGGCCAATGTATCAGGATTGGGTAATCCAGCTTTTTGGGTCAAAGCGGAAAGATGTTGTTCGAGCCCGCGTTTATGATCAGTTGATGCAACGTGGATCGGTATTTGGCATCCTGAAATTCCAATGGCACCTTGATGAACATGTATCCATGACTTTCTGGCGTTGCAAACCATTCTTCCAAGGCGTCAAATATGGCGATCAATTGTCCTTTGGGAGTGTCTGCCAGTTCTTCCATTCCCTTAGCGAACCAGGCTTGAAAATCGAAATTGCATTTCTTCAAAGCCGCGATTATCAGATCATCTTGGTACGAAAAGGTTTATCTGTCCGGTGTTAGCGCCTGTGGGTCAGAATATCGGAATTTGATAAGGGAGGGTTTTAGACTTGTCGTAACTACCAAAGGAGCGAAGATGAGACAGAGATCCGGGCCACGATGCAAAGCATCAGAGAAGACAATCAACGATATGGAGATCGCTGATATGATTTTTTGACCATCTCGAACAGATCCTAATATTTGCGCCTGTGCAAGAATTTTGCCTCCCAGATACCATTATTAACATTGGTGTATATCAAATCGAGAATCAGTTTCTTGACTGTTTCAAACAGTGGATTGGATGGGTAATCACTTCGGTGGCCGATCTGTAAAAGGCGTGACAATTTTGGTTTTATCACGGGTCTGCAGTGAAGCTCACCGGATTTTAGTTGCTCATTGACAAATATTTTTGGTGCAATTGTACATCCAAGTCCTGCTAATATGCCATTGGTTATTCCGCTGATGGAGTTGAGTTGCAAAGGTGCGTTGACCATCAATTTGGCAAGCAGGCCAGGGCGATCAATCAGGGCGCGTGATGAAGCGCCGTGACGTAGCAGTAGAATGGGAAGTTTGGCTAGTTCCTCAAAGCTAATTGGTTGGTTGGCCTTGCCAATTACTGATAGTTTTCCCACACAAAGAACTTCTTCTTCAAGAACGGGTTCTATGGCAATATTTCGATCAATTTGCGGATTGTAGAACAAAGCCAGATCTACTTCCGATGACAGAAGCCCGGCATGTGTTGTGCCTGAAAGGCCTTCAACGATTGTCAGGCGGATATTTGGAAAATCCCGAATAATTGATTCCATTAAAACGAGGCCGATGCCTTTCATAACTGAAAATGGAAGGCCAACTGCGAATTCGCCAGCAATCTCTTTGGTTTCCTGCATCATGTCGCGTTCGGCGTTTCTCATAGCCTGGATAATTTTGACGGCGTGGGAATACAGTCTGTTACCCGCCGCGGTTGGCTCCATGCCACGGGGTTTGCGGATAAATAGTGATACGCCTAGTTCTGATTCAAGATTCGAGACATGATGGCTGATGGCAGACTGGGCGACATTAAATCGATCCGCCGCGTGAGACAGGTTTTTTAGATCGTGAACTGAACAGAAGTAGGTCAGTTGTTTAATATCCATCTTGTATAGCAATCTAATATTACGAACGATAAATTCTAATTATTATATTTTATTGAACTCAACTTTTGCAATAGCCTGTGTCCAGATTTTAGTGCATTTTAGATTCAGGAATTTATGTCAGCATCTGTGCCACTTAAAGACATTCGTGTCGTTGAAATGAGCCATATGATCATGGGTCCATCTTGTGGGATGATTTTGGCGCAACTGGGCGCTGATGTGATCAAGGTTGAACCGCCTAATGGCGACAAGACCCGGGATTTGAGTGGAATGGGAACAGCATTCTTCCCACTTTTCAATCGCGGCAAACGCAGCATTGTCCTAGAGATCGAAAAAGATGAAGGTCGCAGAGTTTTTGAGAAACTATTGGCAACAGCAGATGTCTTTATAGAAAATTTCAGGGATGAATTGCTGGAACGGCTCAATATTTCTGCTGGAGCTTTACGTGTGAAATTCCCCCAGCTGATTATTACCGGCCACAAGGGTTTTTTATCGGGGCCCTATCAAGACAGACCAGCCTTGGATGAGGTCGTCCAAATGATGACTGGGTTGGGGATGATGACCGGTTCAAAGAAAAAACCTTTACGTGTTGGTTCATCGGCCAATGATATTATGGGAGGTATGTTTGGGGTTATTGGTATTCTTGCAGCCCTGTTGGAGCGAAAAAAAACTAATGAAGGCAAAGAAATTCGAGTCGGATTATTCGAGAACTGCCTGTTTCTCGTCGCTCAGCATATGGTCCAGTATGAACTGACTGGCGCGCCTTCCGTACCCATGCCCAATCGAATTCATGCCTGGCCAGTCTATGATATATTTCAGACGTCCGATGGTGAGCAAATATTTATTGGTGTGGTGACTGAAGGTCACTGGAATAATTTTTGCCGGGCTTATGGATTGCAACGGTTTCTCGATGATGATCGCCTTCAAACTGCAACAGACCGTATCGATGCTCGTGGGTGGACGATACCGATTGTTGCAGAGATCATCATCGGAGAAACGCTTGCTGATCTTGTTAAAAACCTGGCCCGCCTCAATATTCCATTTGCCAATATCAACAGCCCGGAAGATCTGTTCAATGACCCTCATGTATTAAGGGAGGGTGGGCTGATCCCCTCAATCAATCTTGATGGTAAAACATTCCGTGTACCAGCCTTGCCGCTGGAACTGGATGGCGATGGCATCAGTGCTAGTACCAGCGTGCCTTCTTTGGGTGCTGATACCGAATCAATTTTGGATGAACTTGGCATTGAATTGAAACTAAATGAGGTAACGACTGACGAAGATATGCGGGTGATCCATGAATAGAACGGATATGATATATTCACCCAATAAAGTCACCCTGCGGGAAGTTGGGCTGCGCGATGGATTGCAAATGGTCAGTGTATTGCCTTCAACCGATGGAAAAAAAGCCTGGATTGCAGGCGAGTATGCTGCAGGGATTCGTCATTTTGAGTTGGGTTCGTTTTTGCCTAAAAACAAATATCCTGCGTTTGCTGATATTGAAGAAATCATATCGTTTACGAGCAACTTACCTGATGCTCATGGTGCTGCACTTTCACCTAATTTACGGGGATCTGAAATGGCGATGGCCAGTGGTGTGGCTGAAGTGCACTGCGTAATTTCGGCAACTGAAGCCCATAATCAGGCAAATTTGCGGCGTTCGCGCCAGCAGACCCTTGATGAAATTGCCGAAGTATTCGCTTTTCGCGAACAATCACAACACCAACCTTTGATCGGTGTTGGCATAGCCATGAGTTTTGGCTGTTCGATATCGGGAACCGTTGAACCCGAACAGGTGCTTGCGCTGGCGGTTCAATTACTTGAGATGGGTGCGGATATCATTTCGATAGCGGATACTGTTGGATATGCAGGCCCGACACAAGTGGCACATTTGACAGCAAAATTACGTGAACTTGCCGATGGAAAACCATTTGGCGTTCACTTGCATGATACCCGTGGTATGGGGATGGCCAATGCGGCGGCGGCATTGGGTGAGGGGGTGCGGATCCTTGATGCTTCTCTGGGCGGCCTTGGTGGCTGCCCGGCCGCACCCAGGGCTTCGGGGAATATAGTTATGGAAGACCTGGCTTTCCTTTGCCACTCGAGTGGGTTTGACACCGGAGTCGATATTGAAAAACTGATTGAAGTTCGTAATATATTAACAAGCGAGATGCCAAGCGAAAAACTGCATGGCGCCATTGCTCAAGCAGGCTTGCCTGTCACATCAAATAACTCTGCAGAATCCATGATGCAGAATTCATAAACTACGACTGACTTGTAATTATACACATTGAAAATGGGAGTAAAAATATGAAAAAGATTACTGGAATTACCGCTGGCATTGCGATGATGACTGGCTTATTTGGCGCTGCATCTGCGCCGCTGGCAGCAGAGGCCATGCGTTGCTCACACCAATTGCCGCCAGCACACCATATTGCAAAAATCATTGACCAATGGGCAGCGGAAATTGAAAACCTCTCCGGTGGCGAAATAGATGTTCAGGTTTTTGGAGCAAATAGTCTGGTGGGAGCCAAACAAAACGCCACTTCTGTGGCAAAAGGTGACATTGATTGCGCCTTCTCAATTAATCCGCAATGGGGCAAAACACTGCCATTGATGAATGTAACGCTTGGGCCATTTGCTGTCAGTAGTCTTGATTCATTGAATAAATGGGATGGCTCGGAAGCGGCAAAATTTTTGGAAGAAAAACTCCTGACAAAAGGCGTGCGTAATGTCACTTGGATGTTCACAACACGTAGCACTGCAATTACTTCCAAAGGCAAGGGCTTAATCAAGCCTGAAGATTTCAAGGGTGTGAAAATTCGTGGCCTTGGACCTGTGCCAGATGCTGGATTTGTCGCTATGGGAGCAGCACCTTCAGCCATGTCAGGCAGCAAAGTATATCAGGCGCTTTCCACGGGTGTTATTGATGCGGGCCTGACCGATGTATCTGCGGCAGTATCGCGCAAATATTATGAAGTGCAGGATCATGTCACCGTGCTGCCGTTGTTCAGTATAT
>JAAENI010000266.1 GCA_024224595.1 Hyphomicrobiales bacterium | reverse complement strand
TACATTGCTTCATGCGCCCAAAGACTTGAGCGAATACCAGCCATAATTCTGTTGGGGACCGCGCAACTTTTTTTGAACGGCAAAAATGTCCGCAACTCGGCTGTTCACGACTACAGGTATTCAAATCTAGTACAGGATGTGAATGATGTGTGGGCACAAGGACCTATCTGTGTCGGATCGCCTTTGGCTGAGCAAACCCCAATTCTGCGATCATATTGGGGCAAAGCTGATCTATCCAGCGATGCTGAATGCCAAAGTCCTGATCGGCGATTAAGGTCGTGACAGCAAAGAGCTCCGTGATACGCCGAATGCCGACATGACCAAAGTCTGCATCCATCAAGATCAAACCGGACGGCATCAGGGCGTTACCCAATAGCTTGCACAACCAAAGCCACAAAGTGGAAAATATGTTGGCAAAATTCATAGACCGGCGACGCATCGAAACCAGATGCGGCCGCTGTGCCCATACATTTGTGCAGGCAATTTATATTGCAGCATTAGTTATCTTCCGGGTTAATCAACGAGTCCTAACCCTGGTTCAAATCTGACATGGCGACCGTATTACTTTGTCAGGATCATGCGGTCACCGCGAATTTCGAAACTGCGCAGGCGGTTGATAAAATTCATTCCCAGCAGGCTCGATTCCAGATCATTTTTACGGGCCACCATGACGGTGATTTTGCGATATTGAATTGGGCCTATCGCAATCGTGTCAATTCTTGTCCGCGCAGACGAAGTCATGCCATTGGCGGTTGAAACAGGTATGTTGTAGTGCAAATTGTCGGTATCAATTCCAACGTTGGCGGCGTCCTGGTTGGCCAGAACAATATCGGTGGCGCCCGTATCAACGAGAAATCTGACTGCTTTTGAATCGATACTGCCCTGGGCGACAAAATGGCCGGAACGGTTTCTGATCAATGTAATCTGGCTTCTCCCGTTGCCATCAATCGTTGATATGGGGCTTCCCGGAACAAGACCACCGGTCACTTTTGATGCCATATCCTGCAATTCATAACGCAGTGTGTAACCAGCCATCACAACCAAAAAAATGGCCAACCAGATGACCAGTTGTTTCAGCGTATGACCCAGGGGTCGACGGGAGGCCAGCACAGCTGAACCGATTAACGCACCCCAGATAGTCATATATATCATCTGGGCAATGCCATCGCCACCGATTGAGGGCAGGGAATTTTGTGTTTGCCTGAGAATAAAGACAATGGCAACCAGACCGGCCAGACCCAAAGCGATAATAATCAATCGATTGTTCATGACATTGTATTGGAAGGCGCACCATGTTGTCTGGCCATCCTTCTTCGTCTGGTTTCACGTTTTGGCTTTCGTTTTACGGTTGCAAGCCGAGTATCAAGCGCTGATGTGATTTCCTGGCGTTCATTTTCATGAAAGCTGGTCCACATCCCTATTTCGTGGCTGGTACGTCCGCAGCCAAAGCAATACCCTGTCGAGTCATCGATAGCGCATACCAGGATACAAGGTGAAGATATTGGTTTCATATTGAAAACAGTTAGGCGCTTTAATTTGAATTGCAACAATTATTGCGAATAAGTTCAAAAATGACAAAATTCTGATAAAACGCTGTTCATAGACCGGTTCAGGACATTATGCGTTTCCTGATGTGCGTTGATTTTTTCCGATTATCTTCATTTTCAGGTTGATCAATTCTGCCAGATACGTCCAATACACGTCGTGGTGGAAACGTGGCAATAACTTTGGTGCCTTCGCGAAGTTTTGAAAACAATTCCAGTCGACCTTCGTGCATGTGCATCAAAGCCTGAACGATCGGTAAACCAAGCCCTGATCCTTTTTCGGCACTTTTGATTGCGATAGATCCCTGACCAAAAGTTGATAATACTATTGGAATTTCCTCTTCAGGAATACCGGGTCCATCATCGATAATACAAATGTACTGACCTCCAGAGTTGGTCCACCCGACTTTAATATCTATCGCGCCACCAGTTGGTGTGAATTTGACCGCATTTGACAGCAGATTCAAAGTAATTTGGCGAACTGCTCGTTCATCCACCCAGATTTTGGGTAATTTGGGTTCGATATTGACCGATATTCTGATGGCTTTGCCTTTGGCTTTTACCATCGTCATGTTTTTGGCTTCTTCAACAATATCGGATAGCGAGCAAACCGATTCAGTTAGATTCTGGCGTCCGGCTTCAATGCGAGAGAGATCAAGAATTTCGTTGATAACATTGAGCAGGTGGTCTCCGGAAGAATAGATATCTGCCGCATATTCCTTATAGGTTTCATTCTGCATTGGCCCGAGGACCTCATTTTTCATTATTTCGGAAAATCCAAGTATCGCGTTTAATGGTGTGCGTAATTCGTGACTCATGGTTGCCAGGAATCTTGATTTTGCAAGATTGGCTTCCTCAGCACGGCGACGGGCTTCTTCTGATATTGCCTGGGCCGTCTCCAGTTCAGCGATCAAAGTTTCGTTTTCACCTTTATGTTTCATTTCTGTTAAAACAGAATATTTGAAACGACCGGCAAGAAGGTAGAAGAATCCCAGTGAGACCAGCAATATCACTCCCATCAACATCATTGAGGGACTACTGGGAAGAAAAAATCGCGTTGCCAGTATCAGGGTTGGTGGTGCACAGACGATAAGTACACTGTGACGCAGGCCGATGGAAAGCATGGCCGTACCAGCCTGCAGCACCAGAATAGTTGAAAACTGAATGATCGTATTGGTGCTTTGTAAAGCTGCAGTGATGCCGATCAGTGCAAAAACACTCCAGCAAACACCCAGCAGGAGTTGGTTGAACAGAAATCTGAGCCGCCAGTTGGAAACAACTTCAGTGCGGTTATTTTGTTTGAGAAACTTGCCGCTTTGATAGGACAAAAGCAGATAAGCCAATGCGATAGTGGAAAACCATAGTCCCGATGCCATTGCGCCAAATGCTTTATAACTGACGAGCGCAATCATAAATACGAAAAGAGGCATCACCCAGGACGCATTGAGGTGACTGCGAGCAAAATTTTCTATTAACTCAAGTTCATATTCAATGGGATAGGAAGAGCCAGATGTGAATTCACCACGGACTTTTCTTATTGTATTGCTGGTGTCTGAACGCTTTTTACGGCGATCAATAACCGTTTTGTCTGGCGAACTGGAAAACTCGATACTCATAATTTAATCGACTACAATTCTCTCGATATTGGCACAGCAAAACACATGATAAATCGCATGGATTTTGGCATAATATTCTTGAATATGTGATTTGTAGTTAAAAATGGTAAAAATCCGTTTACAAATTTTGATTATTTTTTCATCTTGCCTCTACCCTATCCACTAGTGATTCAGGATTGAGAAAGGTGGGTAGATTGCGAGCAATCATCGATGTATTTTCCACTCTCATCATTTTGGGTTCCATTGTTTTGCTGGTTGTCTGGTTTGCCAGTGACCTTGAGCGAGAATATTCGGGTTCAGTGATTGTGATTGACGGTGATACGGTGATAATTAACGGGAACAAAATCCGGTTGGAAGGCATTGATGCACCGGAAATTAGTCAGATATGTGAAAAAAATGACGACACCTATCAATGTGGTGTGAAGGCACGCAGTTATCTGAAGTCTCTGGTGCGACAGGACGTTTTGCGCTGCTACGCATGGCAACGTGACAAATATCAACGGTTATTGGGACGCTGTTTTGTTGGAAAAACCGACATTAACGGGAAAATGGTTCGGGATGGCTGGGCGGTTGCTTTTGGTAGTTACTATGGTGAAGAAAGACACGCACGTGATGCAGGTATTGGCATATGGGCTGGAAAATTTATTCGACCTCGCGAATGGCGCTTGGAACAAGGCAGAGCAGCTGTCATTGAATAATTGAATGCGTCGGGTACAGTAAAAACCATCAGATGGATAGAGTAGGCAGGAGAAATATCGCGTGAAACTTTATAGTGGTGGCATTGCACCTAATCCAAGGCGAGTCAGTATATTTTTGGCGGAAAAAAACATAGAAATCGAGACGAAGCAATTTGATATCGCCAGGCTTGAGCAAAAAGGCGAGGAGCTGACCAAAATTAACGCCAGGCAGCGATTGCCAGTGCTGGAACTGGATGATGGCACCATCATTACTGAAACTGTAGCTATCTGTCGGTATATCGAAGAGTTCTATCCGGTGCCATTGTTGATGGGAATTGATCCGCTTGATCGAGCAATCGTGGAAATGTGGCAACGCCGGATGGAACTGGAATTGTTTATGCCTGTTGGCTTCGCATTCCGTCATTTACATCCGGCTGCGGCTGACCTTGAACCCATTCAAGTTCGCGAATGGGGGGAATTGAACCAGGGATTTGCCAAAAAAGCGATGAAAAACCTGGATGAGGAACTGGGCAATCGCCAGTTTATTGCCGGTGACCGGTTCACCATTGCCGATATTACGGCGTTCTGCGCTTATTTATTTCTTAAACCTGGCCGCATTGATTATCCAATGGAATTATCAAATTTGCAGCGTTGGTTTGGTGAGATGAAGGATCGCCCCAGTACTCAACTTTAACTAGTTTTAGGGCGGTATATAAAGGAGGTGCACTATCAGGTGGCACCTGAAACAAGAAGCGGTCTAATTATTTCTTCCAGTGCCCGGATTGCGATTTGTGGGCGGGCACCGGGTGCAAGAGTGCATCAATCTGGTATTCCATTTACTGATCCGTCCGGCGACCGGCTACGTCAATGGTTGGGTGTGGGTGATGATGCTTTTTACGACAGCAATCTATTTGCCATAGTTCCCATGGGTTTCTGTTTTCCCGGCTTGGGCACCAAGGGTGCAAATTGAACTCAAAGCCGCATCAGTTTGATCGCTGGATTATTCGTTTTTCCTGGAGTTGCTTGCTCGCTTTCTTGTATCAAATGTCAAACCCAATTCCACCGATTTTCCACCGAATCTATCGCGAACTTTATCAATCGCTTTTTCTATCCTGGCGCGTTTTTCTCCCTCAATATCAACGAGATCGTGGGGATCTGCTAATGCCTCAGGCTGGAAGTTTGATAAGCCAATACCGATCAACCGATAACGGGACCCATCCAGTTCCTTGATCATCATGACCCGTGCATTCTTGTATATCTTGTCAGCGAGTTGCGTGGGATCTGAAAGGGAGTGGCTTCTGGTGCGACTCTTGAAGTCATCCGTCTTCATTTTCAGGATAATGGTCTGACCAGCCAGACTTTTGTTTTTTAATCGGTCAGCGACTTTTTCACATAATCGACGCAATATTGGTGCCAATTGCTTGATAGTGGATTTATCGGTGTTAAATGTGGTTTCGCTGCTGATGCTTTTTGCGCCACTACCTCTTTCGACACGTCTGGTATCTCGACCTTTGGACAGTTTTGACAGCCGCAGTCCCAGGGAACCATATCGACGCGCTAATTCATTTTCTTCCATGTCCTGGATTGTGGCAATGTCGTGTATTCCATCGGCGGCCAGCATTTTTTGACTGACTTTTCCAACCCCCCAAACAATGGATACTGGTTGTTTGCGCAAAAAACTGACTGCTTCAGCCTGGCCGATTATTGAGAATCCTCGCGGTTTTTCGAGATCTGAGGCTACTTTCGCCAGAAATTTACAGTAGGATAGTCCGATCGATACTGTTATACCAAGGTCTTTTTTGACCCGGCTAGCCATATCGATCAGCACTTTTGCAGGTATTGCGCCATGTAAACGTTTTGTGCCGCTTAAATCAAGAAATGCTTCATCGATTGAAATAGGTTCTATTACAGGTGTCAATTCTCGCATCATCTCACGTAGCTCTTGACCAGTCCTTGAGTACTTTTTCATGTCGGGTTTAATCACGACTGCATCAGGGCAAATTTTCAATGCCTTGAACATTGGCATTGCCGAATGAACGCCGCGTATCCTGGCAACATAGCAAGCTGTAGCCACCACACCGCGTTTACCGCCACCAATGATTACGGGTTTGTCGTTCAGTTCAGGTCGATCACGTTTTTCGACAGAAGCATAAAATGCGTCACAATCGATGTGGGCAATTTCAAGACTGTCCAGTTCATCATGGAAAAGAACACGTGGGCTTCCACATTTGGGACAACGTCGATGAACGAGTGAAAACTGCTTGGTACAATCACGGCAGATGGACCGCGGGCTAGCGGCCAGTTCAGGATCGGGAGTTTGTGTTTTTCCGCGATTCAAAGGTCAAAATCCTCAACATTATCGTCTGGTTTTGCCTCAAGAACGTGTTGTGCAATAGAAATGTCTTCCGGATTAATTGAATATTGTGAACAAAAGGCAAGAAGCGTTGGTTCATTCCCCAAAAAGAACTCTAGAATACCGACCAGAAATTCAGGTGAACTGGCATTGTCACGCAAGTCAGTTGGATCACAACCGGTCAGGGCAAGAAACCTTTCAAGTTGCTCCTTATCTCCGGCCAGATATTGGAGACCGTTGATGGCAATCATCTGGGAAGTCTTGATGTTTAGTTCCATTATTTGTCTTTATTTTTTGGTTGGGAATGAAAATAGGTGATAAATTATTTGTTTAGTTGGTTTTGTTTGCCTTTCGTCAACGAATTTGACGTAAAATGTCTATCAGGGCAATCAAATTAGCCATAGGGGCTCGTTTAACTGGTGTTTCATCGGTGGGTGCGAGCGGAGATAATTATGAGCAAGACGGTAATGATTGTTGAGGATAACGAACTCAACATGAAACTGTTCAACGATCTGCTGGAGGCCAATGGCTACGGTACGATAAAGACTGATGATGGAATGAAGGCGCTTGAACTTGCCAGAACTCATCGGCCAGACTTAATTTTGATGGATATCCAATTGCCGGAAGTGTCAGGGCTAGAGGTCACAAAATGGCTGAAAGAAGATGATGAATTGCACAAGATACCTGTCATTGCTGTAACGGCGTTTGCGATGAAGGGTGATGAAGAGAGAATTCGCCAGGGCGGATGTGAGGCTTATATTTCCAAACCGATTTCAATTGGTGGATTTATTGAGACAGTAAAAACGTATTTGGGTGATTTGTAAGGTAAGGAATTGGGTCCTATGACCGCGCGTATCCTTGTAGTTGACGACATGGCGATCAATGTTAAGCTTCTCGAAGCACGATTGATGGTTGAATATTTTCAGGTATTGACTGCCAGCAATGGCCGCGATGCATTGGACATCTGTGAAAAGGGATTATGTGATCTGGTTTTGTTGGATGTGATGATGCCTGAAATTGACGGATTTGAAGTCTGTCAACGGCTGAAAGACAACCCGAAAACTTCATTCATACCGGTCATCATGGTGACTGCTCTTGATTTACCTGAAGACAGGGTGAAGGGATTGCAATGTGGCGCGGATGATTTTCTGACGAAGCCAGTCAATGATTTGGCATTGATTACCAGGGTAAAAAGCCTGGTACGATTGAAATCCCTGACTGATGAGTTGCGTCTTCGGGCTCAAACAAGTGAGGATTTCGGGTTAGAAAAACTGATTGAAAATGCGTCGAAAAATATTGAACCCAAAGAACGAAATATTCTCGTCGTTGATGACACTCCCTCTTCCTATGAAAAAATTGTCAAAATTCTGGCCCAAAATTATACCGTCTCGGTTGTACCCGATGCCCAACAGGCATTATTTCGTGCTGCTGAAGAAGAATTCGACACTGTAATTGTATCCCTGGGGCTGAGTGAATATGACCCGCTGCGGTTCTGTTCGCATTTGAGATCCCTGGAGCGCACCAGAATGATGCCGATTTTGGCATTGGCTGACCATGAGCACGAAGACAGAATTATTCGCGCTCTCGATCTGGGTGTAAACGACTATGTTCGCCGCCCCATTGACCCCAATGAATTGCTGGCACGCATCCACAGTCAGGTGAAACGTAATATCTACAATAACCTTCTGGGAGATTCGATACAGCAATCGATTGAGATGTCGGTACGCGACGGACTGACCGGACTGCACAACAGGCGTTATCTGGATTCCCATCTGGAAGGGATGGTGAATTCTGCCAATACAAATGGTAAACCTCTGTCCTTGATTATCTGTGATATTGATAAATTCAAATTGGTCAACGACGAACATGGACACGATACGGGAGATGAAGTACTTCGTGAATTTTCGGTTCGAGTTCGTAAAAATGTTCGAAATATTGATCTTGCCTGTCGTTATGGTGGTGAGGAATTTGTGATCGTCATGCCGGACACTGATATGAAACTTGCTTCCATTGTCGCGGAACGTTTGAGAAGCGAAGTAGCCATGCATCCATTCATTGTTGCGGGCGGATCAAAGCAGTTACCCATTACTGTCTCACTTGGGTTATCAACCTTGCAGAGTGTCGATGATTCCCCCTCATCAATGATCAAGCGTGCAGATACTGCACTTTATCAGGCAAAACACAACGGTCGAAATCAGGTTGCTACCGAGTTCGCTGCCTGATCAACATTGCCTTTATTTTTATTGTATTTACAATGAAATTAATATCACACATCCAGTGCCTTTGCCTTTGCATGCAAAAGTCTCGGCCTTAAACACATCCGCACCAAATCCTATACACCGCGCACCAACGGCAAGGCCGAACGCTTCACCCAGTCCGCCATCCATGAATGGCATGTGCAAAGGCTTATCAGACATCAGTGCGTAGAAAAGAGGACTTGCCAAAATGGACGCAATGTATAAATGGCACAGACTTCATCGTGGAAAAAAAGATCAAACACCTATCTCAAAACTGGTATTTGATGAAAATAACCTATTGAGGGTCCAC
>JAAENI010000265.1 GCA_024224595.1 Hyphomicrobiales bacterium | reverse complement strand
TCCCGGTTTCAATTTCCCGCCTTTGTAACTGCCCCAAAGAGGTCGCCGCATCAGACCTGCCTGCAAGGCTTCGTTGCGTGTTAATTCGTCAGTTGCCGCCAGATTATCAGGGTTTTTCATCAACCAATCATTATCAGATTGCAGCATTTGCCATATTGATTCGTTTGAACCGCGTGGGATGGCATCATTGACGGCCAAAGCAACATTTTTTACTTGTTGTTCAACTGAACCCAAATCACTCTCAATAACAACTCTGGATGCTGCCGCTACGGCTTTTGCTGCATCTCCAGCGGCATTGTTTAAGGGAAATACATCCCCACTTAATTTGCCTGTATTTTCTGCAGCATCTAAAAATATGCTAGGCGGAATTTCTCGTTTTGGCCATGCATTTGCAATACGCAAAACCAGATTGGCTCGATATACTTCAACCGTCATTTTGTTGAGCAAATCAGCACCAGAACCCTCGCCAACCACCATTGCAAACGGCATCATCCTGAGTGCCATGCGGCAGGAAAGTGCCCGCAACCATTCGACTGGTGGCTTATGTTCGTCGATCCAGTTCTCAAAACTAGCCAAACTTGAAATCTTGGTTCCCCCAGCCATCACCTCAAAATCCCTCACACGTGAAGTACAGTAATTGATCAACCTAACATAGCACCCTAGATTTCTCTGTCCAAACTACAATTTACGACACCATAAATTCTTAAACTAATTCTCATCTGGATACGAGCTCATTGCGCCAGGCATCTGATGAGATTGGTACAAAGATTGCCAAGGCTTTGCTGGGGCAGAAGCAGAAATGAGTCAATGGCAATAATAATCTTCTTTTTATTCAGCCAGCACCCTTATGGAGCGGCGAATAGATTCTGCTTTATACTATATAATGCAGTGTAATTTCTGGCAGTCGGTCGCGAAATTATGAACGTATGCATTGTCAAACTGTCCAACGGCCGTTTATGCGCCTGCACAGCCAGTGTATGGCGGGGAGCATGACTGGCCTCGATAAGTTTCCACTCCTCATCCTTTATGTTGCATGCATAACATTTACAATTGCGATGATAATGCGAGTGGATGATATCACCTCGAACCACTATGATCTCCTTTGAGCCATTGACAATCTAAATGAAACACAACCATCTAATGTCATTTATACTCCCACGACTGAATTGACCTAATTTTCGTATGATCAGATGATCTTGTACTCGTCCAGTGAGACGATGCGAAAGTTGTCGGGACGGTGTCGCGGAACTCGCGCCACTTATCAGGCAAGGTTTTTCGGAAGAAACCCAGAATGGCGTCGGTAAACTGGTTGAATGTTACGTAGTGGCGGTTATGGGTCACCCATTTGTGCATAACGCCCCAAAGACGTTCTATCGGGTTTAAATGCGGCGCGTATGGCGGTAGGAAGTGTAGCTTCACCCGGCGCTCTGAGCTCTCCAGCCAGGGCTGCAACACCTTGGCATGATGATAGCGGGCATTGTCGAGAAAGACGTGGATTGCCGTCATGGTTGGGTTTTTGCGCTCCAGCTTTTCCAGCATCTACTGCGTTGTCTGGGCATTGATCTTCTCGGCTTCTACAAAGGTGAAACTGAAGGTCTCCAGATCAAGCGCGCCCTGGATGTTCAACCGCTTGCGCCCTGATGAGGCTTTAATAGCGGTCTTTTGGTCTTTGGCAAACCAGCCATGGGCAGGACGGCTTTGATGGGTCGGATGCACGGCATCTGAAAACACAACCATCTTGCCCAATCCTGTCATCAGGCTGTCATAATCGGCAATAAAGGTTTTTTGCTCGTCTTCATCGGCCTGGGCTGGCAGGGATAGCGGCTTTTTGTAGACAAAACCCAAGCGGTGCATCAGTTTTGCCGCCCCTGATGGGCAGTAGCTGTGAGCATATTTGGCCAGGATATAGGCGCAGATCTCATCAGTATTGCGGGCCGGGTTGGCGCTGAAGTGGGCTTTTAAAGCCGTTTCCTGGGCGAGCGACAAATGGCCCTGGCGTTGACTGTAATCTTTTAATCCAAAAAACGACAAGCCTTTGCCGGCAAAGGCAGACTTCCATTCACCAAGAACCGTTGGCCCGATGTCCAGAATTTCACAAATGGTTTTGGCATCATAACCGGCGTCCAGCAGCAAAAACGCCCGCGCCCGCTTCCACAACAGCGCATCAACTTTGCGGCGTCGACAAATTGCTTGAAGGGCACTGCGCTGCTCGTTCGTCAGCGCGACTGATTCTGGTTGCTTGTCCATGGCCACAGCATGCAGATTATCAACACAAATGCCCCGTGACCAATTGACTCAGACCCAAACACAATAATCAGGTCAATTCAGTCGTGGGAGTATAATTTAAAATTGAATGTTCCCTTTTTAAGCAATCAGTGTATGGTAACATAATGGAAATCAACTTGTTATGGGTACTTCGCTGCATAACGTTCAAGCTCGTTTGTTAAGAATGGTAAATAGAAATGAATTATTTGACACGTTTCATTCTGATAATTATCAGTATAGTTGTTTTTCCAGCAGGTGTGCTGTTTGCTGCGGAGCATCAACTGACGGTTTCACGTCATACTAGTATAGCGTTGAGTAATAGTGAAGTTGATCAAATTTTGTCTGACTCAACATTAATTCTAAAGGCGGATGATGACGGTCTGGTAGGTATCGCCGATGT
>JAAENI010000264.1 GCA_024224595.1 Hyphomicrobiales bacterium | reverse complement strand
TAGCAGTCTGTCGGACTTGCACAATCACTGTTAACAAAACTGGATATTGGTCCGATTTTTCGCTCATTTTCGTTAAATATTCCCGATATTCGCCTCAAATGATCGAAATATCGACCTCAATTCCAGTTCTGTTCTCAATAACTGCTCAAGTCCGACAGCCTGATAGGACTCTGTTCAAGAATACACAACAGGCATTAAAAATTGGCAAAAGCGACAACCCGCTCAACCTTTACGAAACCCATGGCCCATGATATTGTCGCGCATACCGTTGGTAATCGGTAAAGGATTGGATTATGAGCCTGGACGAGATTAAGGCACTGACTTTCGATACGGGCGGAACCATCCTTGACTGGCACTCCGGATTTGCAACCGCTTTGCAGGAGGCCGGCAACCATCATGGCATCGATAAAGACTGGCCAGCGTTAGCTAACGAGATACGCCGCTGCTCGCTTAAATTAATGGTTAACCTTGGCGAACACGAAGCCCCGACTCGTAATTTTGATGATGGTCATCGAATGGCACTGGACAAGGTTTTGGCGTTAAACGATTTTGAAATACTTTCCAGCAGGGAACGCCGCAAAATTTGGTGGGACGCGGTCCACAATCTGCAGTGCTGGCCTGATTTTCCAGCGGTATTGCCAAAACTGCGCCAAAAATACTATTGTGCTTCGTTCACCATTTTAAGTTTCCGGATTATCATCGATACTGCCAAAAAAAACAACCTGGACTGGGATGCGGTTTTTTCTTGTGAGGCAATTGGAAAATATAAATTCCTGCCCGAGTCCTACAGTGCTGTAACAAAATTCCTGCAATTTCAACCCGAAGAATGCTGCATGATCGCCTGCCATAATTGGGATCTTGATGCGGCCAAGGCGGTGGGTTTCAAAACAGCGTTCGTACGTCGACCTCGCGAATGGGGTGACGAAAACCCGCCCGATCCAGAACCAAATCCCAACCATGATATAATTGTCGACACATTTCCGGAACTAGCGCAGCGATTAGGCGTCAGGCTTTGATGTTGCTTGTTACGCCCGATTGACGGAGACTGAACTCCAATGTTTGGAACTTGTTTGGTTCCATTCATCGCTCCAGAGTATCCGTATTAATCAAGCACTGATTTCAAAACATTACCGGTAACAATCCGCCAGGCTGTGGTAATCCAATCAACAATTTACGAATTTGTTAGGGGAAAACTGTCATTTTGGAATGGATGAAGAACTCGACACAATCCGGCACATCCACAATGTTGGCTTTTTCAAACTAATCCGGTGAATTTGTAAGGATTTTACGGATTTCCGGAGGGATTTTGATTGATGTTATTCCCACTGCACTTTTTGGGTCTTCAATCGCCCAAATACGGGTTTCATGCCCGGTCAAAACGGGTTGCTGATTGCGGCTGATCATATGGGAAATATCGAAGCTTGCACCACCGATCCTTGAAACTGTGGTTTCAATATCCAGTGTATCACCAAATCTGGCAATTGTCTTGAAATCCATTTCAACATGACCCAGGACCAGGCCGCGTACACCATATTTCTCCTCCAGAGTATCATGGTGTAAACCTGCTTTCTCCAGCATGTGATGGCCTGCTGCATCAACCCACGCAAAGTATCGAGGATAAAAAACGATCTTCGCGGGGTCACAATCGCCCCATTCAACCCTTATCTTTTCATGATGTGATAGCAAAATTTACCCCGTGCTTCCTGTCCTGAATTTGAAGTACCCTTCAATCGAAATATGGTAGCTGATACTCATGTTATCGAAACAAAGCGATGCACCGGTTATTTGAAAAAGTGATCAATTCCAATAAACTACACAGTCTACTTTTCTCTCAGCTTAAATCGCTGGATCTTACCTGTTGCTGTTTTGGGCAGCTCTTCGACAAAAACAATCCAGCGCGGATATTTCCACGCGCCGACCGAAGTTTTTACGTGTTCTTTCAATTCATCAAACAATCCGTCTTGCTGCATTTGTGAATTTAGTACCACGAATGCCTTGGGCTTGACCAATCCCTCGGCATCCTCCTCCCCGACAACAGCCGATTCCAGAATAGCAGGGTGGGAAATCAATGCCTGTTCCACCTCAAAGGGTGACACCCACCGACCGCTAACTTTGAACATATCATCGGTTCTGCCACAATAATGGTAGTAACCGTCTGCATCCTTGGTGTATTTGTCACCGGTATGGGTCCACTCCCCGGCGAAAGTCGCACGAGATTTTGCCCGCTGATTCCAATATCCATCTCCTGCAGATCCTCCTGAAACCAGTAATTCTCCCAGGCTTCCATCAGCAATATCATTACCGTCCTCATCAATCAGGCGCAGCCGATAACCGGGAATTTCTTTACCCGAAGTACCATAACGTATATCGTCAGGTCTGTTGGACAGGAAAACGTGCAGCATTTCCGTTGACCCAATTCCATCAATGACGTCTACCCCCATGCGATCACGCCATGTAATGCCGACATCTTTTGGCAATGCCTCTCCTGCAGAGATGCACAGGCGCAGGCGATCAGAACTGTTTTCGGGATTGCAATTCTCATCTGCCAGCATTGCGGCGTAGAGCGTGGGTACTCCAAAAAATAATGTGGGTTTTTGTTCTTTCAGTATTTTTAATACAGATTTTGGTGTCGGCCGATCGGGCAGTAGCACCGTAGTTGCTCCCACAGACATCGGAATTGCCATTCCAGCGCCCAAGCCATAGGCGAAAAAAAGTTTGGCAGCTGAGTAACATACATCATCGTGCTGAATGCCGATTATACCCTTTCCATAATTCTCCGCCACATACATTGGGCTGGTATGCACATGACGCACCCCTTTGGGATCGCCTGTCGATCCAGATGAATATAACCAAAAAGCAGCTTCATCGCCGCAGGTATCGGCGGTATTATATTCGGCAGATGAATTACTTAGAAGTTTCTGAAAATCAGGATAACCGGTGTCTTCACCGCCAACTACGATGATATGGCGCAAAAAATTTAACTGCTCAAACAGTGGTTCAACTACCGCCAGCAGAGGTGCGGAGACAAAAATCGCCTGCACGCGACTATCGGCAAGGATGTACTTGTATTGCACTGTCGTCAAAAGTGTATTGAGACACACAGGAATAACCCCGGCCCGAATTGCTCCCCAAAACGCAATTGGATAATCGACAGTGTCGAGCAAGAGCATGGCGACACGACTTTCCTGACTAATTTCCAACCCGTCAAGAAGGCTTGCCATCCGCATACTTTCGTTCTGCAGTTGTCCATAGGTAAGGCTGCGCTCCGGGTCAATAAACGCTGTCTTTTCTCCATACCCGCGCTTGACATTGCCATCCACCATATCAGTGACAGCATTGTATTGTCGTGACATACCCATCGCAGAAATCTCCCGCTGCGCATCATATTGCAATAATAGGTATTATAGTACTATTATACGATTATTGCAATCCGTACGAATGGAGAAGTCATGGAGATCCTTAACCCAGAAGCCTGGAAGTCACCAATTGGTTACTCAAATGGCATCAAAGTACCGTTGAACGGCCACACAGTGTTTATCGCTGGACAGGTGGGGTGGAATGCGGATCAAATTTTCGAAAGTGAGGAATTGCTGCCGCAATTTGAAATGGCGCTTAGGAACGTGCTGACAGTTCTCGAAAAGGCTGGAGGTCAACCGCACCATATTTGCCGTATGACAGCCTATTGTTGCGACAAGCCGCAATACTTGTTGGTACGCAGAGAATTAGGTGCAGTATGGCGCAAACTGATGGGTAAACATTTTCCTGCCATGAGCATGATCTTCGTATCTGACCTGCTCGACCATCCGGGAAAAATTGAACTTGAGGCAACCGCAGTCATACCCGAACATTAGCACTCTAAGTTGGCATAGCCATTGCGGTGACATTCCAAGAAAGCCGTTTACTACGGGTGACCCGTTCAAGCGGGCGTTTGGACTCGATTTTGAAGTTTGGTTGAATTACGGCGGCGTTCCATCTGTTTTAGCATTGTTGCAAGGGTGATCGAGCCCAGTGTTGCGTTGGCAATATCATTTATCTCGCACATAACATCAAACAAAGCCCATTCTGGCATTGTTGCTTTTGTCGGGTCTGTCAGTTTACAATCGCTGGAAGTGTCTTCAAACAGATCTATAACATCCAACAAAGTTGTGCGTTTTGCGTTGCCGCAGAAACTGTAACCACCACCCACACCTCTGATCGAACGCACCAACCCGGCGCGACCCAGAGTGTGCATTACCTTGGCAAGGTGGTGAGCAGAAATCTGGTATTTCTCACCAATTTCCGAGACAGGCACCTGTCGGCCAGGGTCAGCGGCCAGTTCAATCAATGCGTAAATTGCCAGTCGGCTTGATTTTTGCAACTTAATCTACCTTTTTAATGGGTTCAGACCTTAGAGTCTGTTCAAGAATACACAACAGAGTTTGATTTTGCCTGGCAACCATAGTGCGCATTGTTCTGACACCAGCGGCCCTGAAATTGTGAGATATTGCCTCGAGCAGATTTTCACCAACACCCTGTTCACGTGTTCCTGGGCCCACGGAAAACGCGAAGATCCATCCACAAGGCTCAGACCCGAACTCCCATCCGCGAATCTCACCGACAAAATATCCTAAAATTTGCAAATCTGGTTTATATTCCTGCGCCTCTGCCGCCAAAAAGAAACGTTCATTCAGGCGCCATGTTGCATACCCTTCGAATATACCCAGCCAATAATCCGGTTTGGCTATTTTCGCGACTTTCTCATCCAATGCCACGATGCTAGCAAGATCAGCGTCAGTAACCTTACGAATAATAGCTGCATCACCAATTGTAACCCGGAAAGAATGGGCAAAATCAGTCATTTGATTCCTCTTCGCGCTGCCGATTCCACTAGATCCATCTGATGGTCGGGAGCCAAATATCCAATCCTGAAACACATTATTCTGTAACCTGTATACAATAAAAATCAGCCAAGAGCGCTTTTGTTTTCTATCATGATGATGTAAAAAAAGGCCATATCCTTGTACAATTTTTTAATTCCAGTATAATGGTACTTAAATAAGACTTTTAATCCAAGAAGTCAAACTGGAGCGTCTAGTCATGAAGCGGATCATCAGTCTTCGTCTCAATGGAAAACCGGTAGAAGATGCAGTGTCGGATAATACACTTCTGATTGACTACCTGCGTGATAACCATCAACTGACTGGAGCAAAAAAGGGGTGCGACGGCGGTGAATGTGGTGCTTGTTCGGTTCTTGTTAACGGCCGACCGCGCTTGTCCTGCATCACACTCACCGCTTCTTGTCAGGGTAACGACATCGAAACCATTGAGGGTCAGGCAAAGAACGGAATTCTATCAGCTCTGCAGCGGGCTTTTCACGAAAATCTGGGTGCCCAATGCGGATTTTGCACACCAGGCATGATCATGGTCGCGGAGAGTCTTTTGAGACGCAATGTTAATCCCGATGAAAACGAAATCAGGCAAGTGCTTGGTGGGAATTTGTGCCGGTGCACAGGCTATGTTAAAATCATTAAATCTGTCCGTGCTGCCGCCCGGATGATGGAGACTGTATCATGAACAGCCCGGTCAAACATACGGTCGCTGGCAAGCCTGTCCCTCTGGTTGATGGCATTGAGAAGGTCACCGGCAAAGCCATTTTCACCGCGGATATGGAAACAACTGACTGTCTGATCGGCAGAATTCTACGTTCCCCGGTCAGCCATGGTCGTATCATCCGTCTGGATACTACACAAGCAGCCCGACTTGAAGGTGTCGTGGCGATTGTCACCGGTGAGGATTGCCCACAGACTTATGGTGTAATCCCGGTAGCAATGAACGAATATCCAATGGCGCGCGAGAAAGTCCGGTATAGGGGAGAACCGCTTGCTGCTGTGGCAGCGGTTGATGTGAAAACCGCAGAAATGGCAATTGATCTGATAACAGTGGAAATAGAAGAACTACCAGGTTGTTACACCCCAAGAGAATCCCGCGCACCTGACGCACCACAATTGCACGACAACAAGCATGGCAATCTGGACAGGGACGTCCACCACAAATTTGGCGACGTAGATGCGGGATTTGCCGAAGCTGATTTAGTATGCGAAGAAACTTTTTCCTGCGCTGAGGTCAACCATGCCCAGATGGAACCCCATGCAGCACTGGCAGATTATGATCCTGAACGTGGCCGTCTGACATTGCATTCAGTGACCCAGGTTCCTTTTTATGTTCATCTGACCCTTGCCCAATGTCTGGAAATGGACACAGCCAACATCCGCGTTATCAAACCTTTCGTCGGTGGTGGTTTTGGCGCCAGGACTGAGACATTGAATTTTGAAATCATCACCGCTTTGCTCGCCCGCAAAGCAGGTGGAAAAATCATGATGAAGTTGTCACGTGAAGAAAGTTTCCTCACTCACAGAGGGCGACCGGAGACCGAAGTAATCCTGAAAATCGGATTGACACAATCCGGCAAGATTACCGCAATAGAATGCGAAACAACCCAGAGTGGCGGTGCCTATGCTGGTTATGGTCTGGTTACCATTCTGTATGCCGGCGCCCTCCTTCATGGTATCTATGATGTCGCCAACGTCAAATATGATGGTTATCGCGTCTACACCAATACACCGCCTTGTGGTGCCATGCGCGGACATGGTACAGTTGATGTTCGCCACGCTTTCGAGTGTCTGCTCGATCGCATGGCAAATAAACTGGAGCTGGATCCTTTCGCTGTCCGGCGTTCCAATCTGATCAAGGCACCGACATTCACTGCCAACGAATTGATGATCAATTCTTATGGCCTGGACGAGTGTCTGGACAAAGTTGAGAAGGCCAGCGGCTGGCAGACCCGCAAAAATAGTCTGAAACCGGGCCACGGGCTGGGTATGGCATGCTCGCACTATGTGAGTGGTGCCGCAAAGCCCGTACACTGGACTGGCGAACCACATGCGGTCGTATCAATGAAACTTGATTTCGATGGCTCCATCACAGTTTTGACCGGTGCATCCGATATTGGTCAAGGCTCATCAACCATCGTTGCTCAGGCGGCAGCGGAGGTTTTGGGAATTGACCTTTCGCGTATTCGTGTAATCGCCAATGACAGCGCAATCACCCCCAAAGATAACGGCTCCTATTCCTCTCGTGTCACTTTCATGGTCGGTAATGCTGCGATTGAAGCTGCGCAAGCCATGAGAAAAAAATTGATCACTGCAGCTGCAAAGAAACTTGAAGTTCATCCCGATGAGATCGACTGCGAGGGCGAGACCTTTTTTGTTTCCGGCAGTTCTCAATCCGAATTGTCATTTCATGATGTGGCTATTGCTGCTTTGGCACAAGAGGGAACCATAAATGTCAAGGGGACTTTCTCGACACCGGTTGAAGCTCAGGGGGGTAAACAGAGAGGAGGTGCGGTTGGCTCAACAATGGGGTTTAGCTATGCCGCTCAGGTGGTCGAGGTCAAAGTTGATGTAGATACCGGTCAAATCAAAATCGAAAAGGTCTGGTCCGCACTTGATTGCGGATTCGCAATTAATCCACTGGCGGTTGAAGGGCAGATCGAAGGATCTGTCTGGATGGGTATGGGACAGGCAATGTCTGAGAGAACACACTTTATTGACGGAATGCACACCCATGCCAATTTTCTTGAGTATGGTTTCCCGACAATAATGGAATCTCCGCATATCGATGTTCAGATCGTTGAAAGCATCGATCCACTGGGCCCGTTTGGGGCTAAAGAAGCCGGTGAAGGGGCTCTTTCAGGTTTTCCACCTGCCCTGGTAAATGCAGTTGCTGACGCGATCGGACTGGAAGCGAATTTTCTGCCATTAACTCCAGACCGCGTTTTGGAAGCGTTAATCAAATTCCGCCGTTCTGCCCGCCGCAGGGAGGCCATAGCATGAGCGAACTCTTACCCGAATTCGAATTTGTGCGACCAAAAACTATCGAAGAAGCACTTGAGGTATTTAAGGCTAAACCACAATCACGTTTCTGCGCTGGAGGAACCGACCTTGTAGTTAATATGCGACGGGGGTTTGTCGACCTCGAGACACTGATCGATTTGACCAGCATTCCTGGATTGAAAAACATCGATTTTGATCAGGGGGGGCTTCATATTGGTGCCGGTGTAACGCTGAGAACCCTGACGGAAAACAGTCAGATTGCAACTATTTTTCCCGCTGTTGCCCAGGCTGCCGGTTCCATCGCCGGCCCCAATCACCGCGAAACAGCAACGGCGGCTGGTAATTTATGCCTCGATACCCGATGTTTATATTTGAACCAAAGCCATTGGTGGCGCAAATCAAATGATTACTGTCTAAAATACAAAGGCGATATTTGTCATGTCGCACCGAAGGGAAATCGCTGCCGGGCCGCATTCAGTGGCGATTTGGCTCCGGCATTGTTGGTTTACGATGCCCAAGTTGACCTCATCGGCCCTGAGGGTAGCCGCCGTATTCCCCTCAAAGCCTTGTATAAAGAAGACGGGGCTGACCATTTGTCACTCAGAACTGGTGAATTGCTGATTTCAATATTCGTTCCCTCAAATCAGGCCAGGTCCGCTTATGAAAAAATCCGCGTAAGAGGCGCAATTGATTTTCCACTCGCCGGTGTTGCTGTTTCCTGCGAGGATATTGATGAGGTCACATATCGTTTCAAACTCGCAATCACTGGCACAAATTCGATGCCGATTGTGATTGACGTTCCCGACCTTACTATCGAAAACACCGATCCTGATGCATATTTCCAGGCCATGGGAAAATTGATTCAGAAAGCAGTATCCCCGCAGCGAACCACGACCATTGCACCCCACTACCGCAGATTATCGATTGCCGCCCTTGCAGCCCGCATTGCACGAGGCTTGCTGCTGTGAGTGATGAGCTTCCCGGTAAACACTGGCATGAAGATAACGGGTTGCACATTGATGTGCGCGGACTGCCACCACCCGAACCTATGGTTGCCATATTGGGACAATTAGACAGGGCGGATCAAAGCGGACCAGTAACCGTTCACCACAATCGCGAACCTGTTTATCTCTACCCGGAACTGGCGCAACGAGGCTGGATTTACACCATTGTGCCCGGTGATACCAATGAGGTGCGCCTGTTGTTGACCCTAAGTACGCGCCCTGAAACTCCGAGCAGGGTATGATTTTGCAGAAATTGATCGATATTAAGGAGCCTTTCGCCGCACAGGATGGTGTCCTTTACAAGAAAAACTCCGCCGATAGTGGGCAATTTCTGCAAAATCATACCCTGCTCAGAGTTTCGGGTCGGACACTAATATCATGAGTACTCCCGGTTCCTTTCTGGGTGGCGCCAGGAGCCGGTTGCTTCCGGCTTCTGTCCCTTTCCGATTTTTCATTGCTGCCTGTGTGTTTCATCCCTTAGCCTGGCTGGCGCTGTTTGCCGGAGCGCAGGAACTGGCATTGTTTTCAGGTGGGCCCGGTTATGTACTCGCTTCAATTCATTTGCTTACACTGGGAGTGCTGGCAATGACCGCAATGGGAGCCAGTTTCCAGTTGCTGCCCATCGTGACACTTCGGCCGCTTGGCAACATCTGGCCCGCCATTGCCAGCTTCTGGCTGTTCCTGCCTGGAGTAATACTTCTGGCTTTCGGCATGATTTCAGCCCATACCCCATACCTCAATTGGGGTGCCGGGCTTGTTGTTTCAGGCCTGGCCTTCTTTACAGTATTAACGGCAAATAATTTACGGCGCGCTGGAAATCTGCCGGTTGTGGCCGCACATGGCTGGGGCGCAATTGCCGCTCTGATTATCTTCGCGATGATTGGAGCATTGCTCACGGCTGATCTTGAAAGAGGATTTCTGACCGATCATCAGCAGTTGGCAATCGTCCACATGATCGTTGCAATATTTGGATTTATGGGCCTGCTGGCAATTGGGCTTAGTCTCATATTGGTGCCAATGTTTGCGCTGTCGCGAAGTCTTTCAACATTTCAGGGTTGGCTTCAGTTGATGCTTACTGTTGCCGCCATTGTGACATTTTGCGCAGCAACGCTGATGGATTCAAAAATGCTTGGAGTGATAGCGGTAGCTATCGGATTCGCTGCAGTAACTACACATTTTCGGCTAATGAGAATTGCATTGACAAGCGGCATGCGAAAGCGTCTTGGCCTGTCATTTGTTCTGGTGCGATCTTCCTGGGGATTGCTGGCAGTCGGCCTGTTGACAGGACTGGCGATCATGGCCGGGTTTTCCATACCCAATGGACCGGCATTGTTCGGGTTCTTGATACTTGCCGGATGGTTATTGACATTCCTGACCGGCATTCTGCAACGCATCATGCCATTTCTTGCCTCAATGCATGCCGCCGGCGCATCCGGCATGCCACCCATGCTGTCGGATTTGACCGCCAAAACCCCATTGAAAATCCACGCAGCCTGTCACTTTGCGGCATTGGGATTGTGTAGCACAGGTATCGGTCTGGAACGGACCATCATCATTGAATTTGGTGCTATTGTTGGCCTGATCGGGTCGGTTTCGTTCCTGGTATTTGCGGTACGTGTGATTTATGAGCTGAAAAAACACTACAACCCGGAATGAGAGTCTGAATTTCAACCAATAATACACCCACATTTGAAACAAATCCTTGTTGCATTCTTAAAGACGTATTATAGTACTTAAATAAGCATTTAACTAATATATGGAAAATTCATGAGTTTCACCTGCCGCACTGCACAATTGTTGCACGAAGACCACCAGGCAACGGTGGGTGTCATTGAGGATTTGGATCGAATAATCGCCCGAGCCAAACGCTCCTTGCCAGATATCAATGATCCTGCCGTCAAAGCCACTTTGACGAAAGCCGCCGCATCAATTAGCGACGAAGTCAGCAGACATTTTTCTTTCGAGGAAGATGAACTTTTCACGATGCTGGAAGAAATGGGAGATGCGCAAATCGGTGCTCACCTGCGCGAAGAACACGCCATCCTGCTGCCACTGGGAAATCAAGTGGCTTCCCTTGCCAGGGCAGCACTTTCAGAAGGCTTCTCAGAAATAGCCTGGAAAGAATTCCGTGCAAAAGCAGTTGAATTGATTGAACGCATGATTACCCACATTCAAAAGGAAGAAATGGCCCTTCTGCCAGTGCTGGAAGAATTATTAGATCCCGAAACCGATCTGGCACTTTCAACCGCATATAATGAAAGCCATTAATAATGGGGAGTTCTCAGCGATGAGTAACAAAGACGAATATGAAATCAAGCCGCTTACCGCAAATGATATTGACGCGGTAATCGAGATTGACCGCATAGCGACAGGCGTGTCGCGACGAGGTTATTTTGAAAAGCGGTTGGTCGCAGCAACAGAAAGACCCAGGGACTATATTTACGTCGGATTGCATTCCCAGGGGAGCCTGCAGGGGTTTGCCTTTGCAAAACTCGTCGATGGAGAGTTCGGCAGACCAGGCGCCAGTGCTTCACTTGATGCAATCGGTTTAAAATCCGACCAGACCCACATGGGACTTGGGCTGCGGTTGCTGGAAGCCACCAAGGAAATCCTGATACACAAGCATGTCGATACACTGACAAGCCAGGTTGACTGGACAAACACAAATATCATGAATTTTCTGGTCAATGCGGGTTTCAAACTTTCACCAAGGCTCGTGCTTACCCGGCCAACAACAGAAATTCCTTCGATCCTTGAAGAAGACACCGTCGAGGATGGAATTAAGGAACTTGATTATAGTTCGCCAGTGAGCGACGATTTTACAGCTCTTTCGCGTGACAAAGTACCCGTGCGCTCGATGAGCGAAAACGACCTGCCCAAGATCATTTCTATAGACAGGGCAAATACTGGCGTCGACCGCAGCGAATACTACACCAGAAAATTGCACGAGAGCCTGCATCAAAGTGGGGTGCGTGTTTCACTGACTGCGGAACAGGAGGGTTATCCTGTAGGATTCATCATGGCCCGTGTTGATTTTGGCGAATTCGGCCATACTGGCACTGAGGCAGTGATGGATACAATCGGTGTTGATCCAGGATACCAGGAACATGGTGTTGGCAGTGCATTGATGTCGCAGCTAATGGCCAACCTGTCCATTTTGCGGGTCGAAACTGTACGCACTGAAATTGACTGGAATGACGTCGGTCTGATTGGCTATTTCGATGGCATGGGATTTGCGCCAGCACAACGTATTACACTCAGTCTCGAATTGTGAATTGTGTAAGAGTCTGTTATTGAATTCCCTCAAGGTTGGAATCGCCTCATCATCCTGGAAAGAAGGAATTTTCTGCATATTTCATATAGCGTGTGCGTCCGGGGAATACCACCTAACGCTTGTTGATAGCATGAGTTTGTGCGCGCTACGAACAGGTGGAGGGGTGCAGAAATTGGCTAAGCGGCCGATACGGCGAACTTGGAGCGGCACCGCCCGGGTCGCCACCCAGGCCTGTCTGATTTTCGCCATTAACCCATGGTTAACAGCGCGTTAACTCCCCGCGACTATCATGCGGCGAAATCAAAATGGAATCTCAATATGAAAAAAATACTGATTATCACCAGCGCCATTGCGCTGGCCTCCTGCCAGACCGCCAATGACCCGCTGACCGGGCAGCAGCAGAAAAACAACACCGTGGCCGGTGCCACCCTTGGAGGGCTGGCCGGTGCCGTCACCGGGCTTTTGGTTGCCAAGAACAAAAGCGGTAAAGACAAGCGCAAATCGGCTCTGATTGGCGCGGGCATCGGTGCCATTGTCGGCGGCGGAATAGGTTCGTATATGGATCGCCAGGAACAGGAACTGCGCCAGCAACTTGCCAATTCCGGTGTCAGTGTCAGCCGGTCGGGCGATGTGATCATTCTCAACATGCCCGGCAATGTAACCTTTGCCACCGACGATGCCAGTCTGAGCCCGGTCTTCTTCTCGGTTCTGGATTCGGTAGCCATCGTACTGGCCAAATACCCAAAAACTCTGCTGGATGTGGATGGCCATACCGACAATACTGGTGGCTATGGGCACAATCAGACCCTGTCAGAACAACGAGCCTTGTCAGTCGGCCAATATATCAACAAGCGCGGTGTCGATGGTCGACGGTTGCGGGTAGTCGGATTTGGCGAAACCCAGCCTATTGCCGAAAACAGTACTGATTATGGCCGTGCCCAGAACCGACGGGTAGAAATCCGCATCGCTCCACTGCAGGCATGATCATTGCTCACCTGAAGACCCCAATCCCCTCTGTATGGTGTCCGCCTGCATCAGACCGCAATGATAGCCGCGGTGAGGATGACATCGCAAACCCAAATGCTTTTTACTACTCGTGAAACTCTGTATGATCGGCGCTCAAATACAGAAAATTTGCCAATCTTTTTGCAACAGGGTTTTTCGACAGCCAAGGGATTGTTTTCATTGGTTCACAAGAACTGTTGCAAAAACCTTAGGTTTAACCTCTGGTTCCATTTATCCGATTATGCGACAATTTGTGTGAATGGCACGGAATGCGCAGACTATGCCGAATAGGAAGCACGTTCGTGATATTTGCGTCGCCTTGCCGCGATAACATGGGCTAAAACCCTTTCACTACCTCACAGGTCGGCTCGTGGAGGCTTTTTCTCCTCGATTCAATATCCCCATCAAGACATTCTCCTGGCGTGATATAAAATGGCTTCTCTCAACCAAATGTGACCTTTGTCGGTTTTTGATCTGGCATGCCAACTTTGAAACAGATCAAACCCCGACATATCAAACGGTAGCTCAACAATTTTCAACCGGCCGGGATTAGCCAAAACCAACCTCTCTGGCACAACTGCAACATACTTAGACGATTTGACCATGTTAATGACAAGCAGGAAACTGCCAAAAGTTGCAACCACCTTTCTCTGCTTGCCCAGTTTCTCTAATGACGTATCAATAACCCCTTCAAACCCGCCGCCACTTGGTGACGGCAACACAAATTCCATGGAACAGAATTGATCCAGGGTTAATTCCTTGTCAGCATCCGGGTGGTCCTTATTGATAATAAAAACAAATCGCTCGTGGAGTAATTTTCTTGCTGGAAAATCGGGATGGGTCCAATCTCTCGCAGCGATGCAAATGTCAATAGTTCCGTTTTCCATTTCGATTAAAGTGCTTTCCGGCTTAACCGCCAAAGCAGAAATCCTCACATTAGGCGCCTTGCCATAGAAACCTGCAATCAAAGGAACAATTATTGTTTCGATAGCATAATCAGAGCCAACAATCGTAAAAACCCTTGAAGCCGTTGCAGGGTCAAATGCCGGTTGAGACCTGACCACTGCTTGAAGGTCCATAAGTGCTTGATGCAATGGCGCTTGAAGCTCAATTGCACGCCTCGTCAGGGACATACCATGAGCATTTCCAACCAAAAGCGGATCATCAAAAAGCCTCCGCAACTTTGCCAGCTGAGTTGATACAGCTGGTTGACTAAGGCCAAGTCTATTGGCTGCACGCGTTACTCCACGCTCTTCAAGCAATACATCCAGAGTGGTCAGCAACCGGGCATCCATGGCTTGTAAATTCATATCGTGAATGCTCGTATCATGACAATCAATTGTATTTATGCCACGACATCCAATAAAATCAACCCTGAATTTTCTGGAAACCCAATCAGGGACGTTACAAATGAAATCAATATTAGCACTGGCCATTACCGCTTTCGCCATAGCCGGCACTGGCGCTTTGTCATCAACTGTCGCCGCTGGTGAAACTGGCAACCAAATAGCCTCTGCCAACAATAACGCGAGTAACCATATGATTTATGAAATGACACCGACGACACCATCACTTGCCGTTGCGGTTTTGGAGAGTGAAAAAAACACCAAAAGGCCAATTGTTTTTGCTCATGGCGGAGCCATGGGAAGTTGGGATTTTGAAGAATATTTCATGCCCTACTTTTTTGAAAAAGGTCACAATGTATATGCACTAAACTGGCGCGGGCATGGAAAGAGCCAGCTCGACAAGGATTATCATTCAGTAGTTATTGCTGACAACATTCAGGACCTAAAAAATGTTGTTGAGTATGCCAAAGAGCGCAGTGGAAAAGATCCAATTATTGCTGGGCATTCTCAAGGCAGCATTATCACACAGCTATATATGAAAAAGTACCAAACCGACACCGCTGTATTGATTGCAATGGGTGATTTTTCTGGTGCTCTTCCATCAATCATCAATTTCTATATTTCAAGATTTCCTGAAGGAAAAAAGAAGGTCGAGGCAGGTGATATGAGTTGGTTTTCAACTGGTGAAGAATTTATGCGTGCCTTCATGTTCGGCGAAGAAACCAATCCAAAAATGACCGGTTGGATACATAAAATGGCACTTCAGGGAGTTTCAAACGCTTTGCTCGCCGACTTGGCTGCCACCTATAAAATTGGCGACGCATTGGGAAAGCCAAAGGTGTTGCTGGTTACCGGCAAACAAGATCCTGCTACCCCAAAGTCAATGATTGACAGCACCATTGATGCCTATGATGCGGAGCATGTGATGATTGACGATATGTACCACGGCATCCCGACTTCAAAAAACTGGAAAAAAGCTGCGGATGCAATCAACAACTGGCTTGAGAATTAGCAACTGCAATAGTGCGTTGTTACCATCATGAGCCGTTATCTTGATGAGATCAGGAAATTTAGCAGGAGACAACAAAACAATGGCAAATTCAACCAACCTGAAGAACATCTGTTCAAGAGCATTTTTTGCTCTTGCATTATCCATCGCCTTTTCGACATCTTCGTTTGCTCATGAAGATTCCATGATTACCAGCAGGCAAAAGGTTTTAGAAACACTCCATCAATATTCTTTTCATTTTGACGGCAAAAATCTGGAAAAGTTCATTGGCCTTTTTAAAGAAGACGCAACTTGGCAGATATTTCCAGCAGGTGCAAAAAAACCTGTTGTTTCATTTTCGAACAGCAACAAGTTAAAAGCGTTTGTTGATAATAGATTTAAAGGTGCTCTGGCTGACCGGCAAACACGCCATTATATCACAAACACAATTTTCCTTGAATTAACCAATGACTTTGCGCGCACTCAATCCAGCGTTCTTCTTGTTCACAAAATCCAGGGAAGCAAGCAACCCATTGTCATAAATACAGGGATATTTCTGGATGAATTTGTGAAAGATAAAAATGGGTGGAAGTTTAGCAGCCATGTCGCAAACTGATTTGATCAGCAGATGCCGCACGTCATGCTATTGTTGCAAACATGTTTGGGGGGTCAGGGCGAGGGCTTCCGAAACCCGACACCCTGCAAAACGAAACACTTCGCAAAATGAGCGCACATCACGCGGTGCTTTGCCGCCGCCTTTAAAAAGGTTTCCCGTTCTGCTTTAGTGAGATAAAGCCTGTGCCCGTCTGCTTCATATAAAGAGTCCATGTGAAACAGTTTAGAGCATTTCTGTTTCAAAACCAAAGGCAATTTGCGGTTGGACTTAGCCGTATTGCCCCAAAAATCCGCTCAAGGCCGCGCCTTGTGAAACAGAATAGTATAAACTGTTTCAATGGCCGTACAGAGCCAAGAGTGACATGGGTCAATTTTAAGCAACCCGATACCTTCGGCCGATACCCGCCTTTCGAAGGTCGAATAAAATGACCGGTGCAATTGCAAAAGCTGACATTCGATGCTCGTCGCTATAAGAGAAAATGCTTAGCAATATTTTGGCAAAAGTTGGCCCAACTCTGCCGTTTCAAGCACATATAAAGTTCGAGGCACAGCGTTCCTACTCTTCCTTCTTCTCGTATCGAGGAAATTATCAACAGGAGTAATCTCAATGACCAGGAGCGTAACTACGATAACTCCCCATTCTCTCTATAATCGGCACCACTGAGCACTAGGTCCCGCAGAGTCACTAGCCCTTCCAGCTTTCGACCCCGTGTTACCAGGGCTCTGGTCAAGCCAAACTTGGATAGCAGCCGGATGGCATATTTTATATTCATATCAGCGGGTAGCGTAAGCGCCGGTTTGGTCATGATCTGATAGATGCTAACGCGGTCAGCCGAAAGATCTGAAGAAACAACATCTGCGGCGATGTCCTGAACGGTAATCACGCCATATTCGTCGTCGTCGTCTCGACGGTCAACTACAAGTGAACTGACGCTTTCTTTGCCCATCTGCTCAAGAGCATGCTGGACGCTGGCCAACCCATTCACTGTGTGCAGCGATGTCTGCATCACATCGGCAACCCTGACAAATTGGGTACTCATTATAGATCCTCCGTGCTGATATCTTTTTCAATGCTCTCGATTTGGCCACGCAAACCGATGGCATCTTCTATGTCCACTTGAAATGCAACTCCTGCCCCCGGCTTCGCTTCAAATCCACATGCATCGCCAATCGCTTCTAGAATTTGGCGACTCTGGTGTTCCTCCACAAGCAGTAAGATTATATCGCGCTGACCGGCAACGGTTAATCCAAGAAAAGTGCTGGGTGGATCGAGACCTTCACCCCTGGCATTGGTAACAACGGTGCAACCGGTAGCTCCATGGCCTCTTGCGGTTTCGATCGCCTTTTCCGTTAACTCGTCTTGGCTCATAATAACAATCAGCTTAAACTTCATGACTGTCTTCCTTATTTGTTGTTCGCATTAGGTTTGATCTTCCGAGATGCTGCTAGCCAGGCACCAATCTGAGCATATCCCATCACCGTTATCATTGGAAATAGACTGGCAAGAGCAATGAGGCCAAAACCATCCAGCAGCGCGCTTCGCCCGGGCACGTTGGTTGCTAGCCCCAGTCCAAGTGCAGTGACTAAAGGCACGGTCACAGTTGAGGTAGTTACACCACCAGAATCGTAGGCCAATGGTACAATCATCCTAGGTGCGAAAATGGTTTGGATAACAACGATTAGATAGCCAGCAATCATAAAAGTATAAAGGGGCGTGCCGGTTACGATGCGAATGGTTCCAACCATTAAGCTAATGGCAACCCCCAGCGCCACTGCGATACGTAAGCCCCAAGCGCTTATCGCTCCGCCAGAAACTTCTTTTGCCTTCAGTGCGACTGCGATCAATGATGGCTCTGCTATTGTCGTGGAAAAGCCGATGGCAAATGCAAACAAATAGGTCCAATAATAATTTTTCCAGTTCTGATCGCCACCAATTCCCAGCACCGACGGGTCGGTCAACTGTTCGGCCATTACTTTGCCAATTGGAAACAGTGCTCGCTCCAACCCAAAAAGAAAGAAGGCCAGACCAAGGATCACGTAAACCGAGCCGATTAAAACCCTTCCCAGATTGGGGATCGACCTACGCAGAACTGTTACCTGAAAACCTACCAAAATAATGGCTATCGGCATGACATCAAAAAGGGTCGAGAGAATCGTACCCCAGAGTTTCATCAGGAGTTCTGTTATCATGCCGCTACCACAATCCCAAATAATAGAACAAAAATGATCGGCATAAGACTTGCAAATGCAATCAATCCGAACCCATCAATCATCGGATTGCGCCCTTTGATGACACTGGCGAGACCTACTCCCAATGCGGTTACCAGCGGCACGGTGATTGTAGAAGTGGTGACGCCGCCAGAATCATAGGCAATACCGATAATAGTATCGGGAGCAACCGCAGTGAGAACGACGACAATTACATATCCACCTATGATTATCCACTGGACCGGCCAACCTTTAAGGATGCGCAGAACCCCGATAATGAGCGAACTGCCGACTGACACTGCAACCGTATAGCGCAAAGCGTCGGCATAGAAAGTTTCGCTGGCAGCGCCTGCATCAATAACGCCGGCTTCTGCCATAACCATAACGGCCTCTTTGCTGACGGCAATCAAGGCAGGTTCGGCAAACGTAGTACCAAAGCCCAATCCGAAGGCAAACGATAGAAGCCAAAACAACGAGCCCTTGCTGGCAAAAGCATTAGCAAGTGCTTCACCAAGAGGAAAAAGCGCCATTTCTAATCCCCTGATGAATATCGTTAGTCCGATAAGGACGAATACAAAACCTATTAGAATATCTGCCAGATTCTGGATTGGTTGACGCAGCACAGCAAACTGGAAAAACCCGATGACGAGCAGAATGGGCGCAAGGTCGCGTATCGTACTGGCGAAATTGCCGACAGCATCACCCATCAGTTTCTGCATTGTTTCAGCCTTGATAGCAAAATGTATGGTGCAACCATGTTCATCAGAAATCGTCCACGACTCCACTTGTTCCAATTATCCCCACATAAAGGTCCTCCGCAAATTCTTCAAGCTGGTTATTCCATTCAATTGCTTGTTTCACCAATCAAACTGAATTGATAGCTGTGATACATAAATCACTGACGTGTAAATTCTCAACCATTCAGAGCAAGTATGTGAACAGCATTTTTAAATGATTTAAACACCGCCATATATGATCGTTATTGGCACAAAGTATCTAAACGAAAAATGTCGCAATTGGTGGATTGTTTCCAAAGCCGTAGGTCTGTTTTCGGAATTTGCTCCAGTCTGGAGAAATTCCGGCTAACGGCGGCTTCCCCCTAGATGCAGTTATCGCTCAAATTCCATCAAGGACTACTTCCATCAAGGACTACAAAGTCCGCATTGCCGCCATTTAACCCTGCCTCAAACTCCCCAAAATTACGACAATTGAAACAAAATAGGAGATTCTGTTTCAGTCAAAGTCGCATATCCCTACATGCCACACCTCAGCGCAAATCAATGCACGTAAACAATCAAAAAACCAAGCCAAAAAGCGAGATTATTTGAGGTATCCAGTTGCGCGAAAGCGCGCAACCAGTAAAGCGGTGTGGCGGGCAAAATCCGCCACAATTTACGATCATATCTGATGCATTACTTATAAATAAGCGTCTCACCATCGTTGTCGCAAACACTCAAATTCTGGCCACTGCTGCATTGCGGTGTGGTGCCAACACTATCGCCCTCGCTGGCAACGAGGGTGCCTTGGCCACAGCAATGCCCTACATCCGTTGCTTCACGCGTTACCGATTTCAAATTATCAGGATTTTCACAGGTAGCCAGCGTAGCACCATTGGTGCATTGAGTCGGTGGATTCGCCCCGCCAAGCTGGCCTACATTAGAGCACGTTAGCGTCGCGTCGCCGCTACAATTTCCTCGGCTTGCCCCGCTAAATGTTTTGACCATTTTGCCTTCCATATCTAATACTCCTTTCCGATTTCTCCTTGCTTCAAGCAAGCAGGGGTTGCGCAGCTGCGCGGACATTGCGTTCAGTCCGTCTTCTGATGAATGCGCAATGCTCCGGTTTTTGCCCTGGGCGCTCCATCATTTCATAGGGGCACCCACCGGCGCACACCGGCAAGAGCGCGCAACTGCCGCACTCTGGATCTCTTGCCGGATTGTAGTTTTGCCATTTGGCGGCGACTAAATCGTCCCGGTTTGCGCCTGTTACGACATGGCCGACAGCCGTGTTTGCCATCGTCGCATGGATCCAACACTTCTTGAGGCCTCCGTCTGGCATGGCGACGAAATTAAGGTCATGAACCGCCGCACAGGGATAGGCTGGTCGAAACAACCGGCCCGCTTCTTCTGCCGCTTTTTGCCCGGCACCGATTTTTTCGACAGCGCCCGTGTCGCTTTTGGCACCGGCCAGCTGTTTCAGAAGTTCGCCAAGTTCGGAAATTTTTGCTTCAAATTCGGACCCGTTCATCAGCTGATCTTCCGGCGTATCCACCAGATCCGTCCAGCGTTTCACCAAACCAAGGGAAATGGAATTCCCTGAACCCTCACCGATCAATTTTTCGCTATGCAAGAATGCGATCAGGTCCGGATAGTCACCAATGTTGGACCGATCGACGTTGACACGTATGTTTACGGGCAGTTTCCCTCGGCAATTCCTGATCCCCTGCAGGACATCATCAAACGATGGAGCTTTCTGTTTTGAGTAAAAACGGCGGGCATTGTGAACGGCGGGAGGCCCATCGAGCGTGATCTGGACGGAACGGATTTTCGCTTCAACAAGGAGGTCGACTGTTTCGACATTGAGAAGCGTTCCGTTGGTAACGATAATCGCACCGTAACGAAATTGCTTTTCCTCCGACAGTTTGATCAGCGCGCTTGAAATTCGCCTGATCGACTTCTTTGCGAGCAGTGGCTCGCCTCCGAACCAAGCGATATCCAGATCACCCAAATCGCCAGCGTGCCGTTTGACATAGGCGATCACCTCATCAGCAGTACTATCGGTCATCACCGTCCCGCGATGACTTTCGTAGCAATAGGTGCAACGCAGATTACACCCCGTTGCCGGAATGATGGTCAAATGCATCGACTCACGCATTTTCTGCGCTCGGGAAAATCGAGCTTCGACCGCTTGTCTCTCATTGAATTCATTGTCGACAACAAAACCCGCCTCAACCAACTCCTGATAGAGAAACTTCTTTCCTCTTTCTGCCAGTTTTTCAGATATGCCATCAGGATTTTTGATTGCATTCATCAATTCTTGATCTGCAACGAGAATTGTCCCGTTGAATGTGTTTGCAACAATCCACTTGTATACATAACCATCTGTTTCATAAAACAAATTATTTATTGAAGATTTCATATCCAACACTTCCAACTGCCTGTTATTTTAACATATTTGAACAACTCAGTGTTTGACATAAATCAATGGTTCAACATCCCCCGGATAAGATTGTTTAACGCGATGATGTTGGTATATAGGCCTTGATTTTCCAAGTTCCAGCCCCGTCGGTACAGTCTCTGGTTAGATTGTCCGCATTGCTTACCTCTAAAACAGAATAGGAGATTCTGTTTCATATGGAGTTTCGCTTTTAGTGTGAGCGTTGGAATTAACCTGCAGATAAATGACCGTACGGGCGCTTACGGCAATGAAACATTCCGTATCACCGGAATTGAGCCACGGCGGCCAAAATATCCAATCAAGGTCGTAAAGGCAAAGACTTGCCCCCCATTTGTTCTCGAAAAAGCCCAAATATGCAGCTTCGGGCCAGTTAGGCCTTTCAGTAGCTAATTCAATACCACCCGCTCAACGGGTGGATTCTTTACTCCAGCGATTGACGCGTCGCACCGATCCATCCAATTTGCGACGTATGCTTGATGCCATTGATACACCCGGGAAAACTTTACGCATCATGTCACGAGCGACGGAACGAGCGTTTCCATATGGTGTTAT